>CALDMI010000062.1 GCA_937914815.1 uncultured Clostridia bacterium | reverse complement strand
TTATAAACGGGACGTCTCCCTGCTGCAGAGCGTTATACGCCTTCAGTCCTATACCGGGAATGGAGAATATCTGCTCGGTTATCATCGCCCCTCCGAAAAGCCCGGGGAGCGTGCCCGCGAGCATGGTTACAAGCGGAATCATCGTGTTTCTGAACGCATGCTTGTAAATTACCGAATGTTCGCTGACGCCCTTTGCGCGCGCAGTCCTTATGTAGTCGGAGTTCAGCACCTCGAGGGTGTTTGTCCTCGTGTATCTCATAAGGCTTCCGATACTAAGTATCACGAGCACGAGCATGGGAAGAACAAGGTGCCATGCCTTGTCCCAGAATATCGTCCAGCCGGACGCGTCGTTCGGGAGCCCGGAGCTCACGAGTCCGTTTACCGGGAACCACCCGAGCTGAACCGCGAACACCTTTATGAAAATGGCGCCGAGGAAGAAGGACGGGAGGGATATTCCTATCATTGAGAGCACCGTAGCCGAATAGTCGGTAAAGCCGTACTGGTGCGTCGCCGCCTTTATCCCGAGCGGGACGGCGATAAGAAATTCAAGAACAAGCGATATGAACGCGAGTATAAAGGATATACCCATGTTCTGGAATATGACCTCGCCGACCGGCTGGTCATATGAGAAGGAGAGCCCGAGGTCACCGTGAAGAAGATTCCACATCCACTTTCCGTACCCGCGGACAAGCCCGCCGAAAGAGCGGTCGGCTATTCCGTAGAGTTCCTTCAGCTCATCGAGCCGCTCCGGAGCCATCTGTCCGGAATTTATGAGCGGCTGGTATTTCTGGTCGACAAAGTCGCTCGGCATAAGGCGGACAAGCATATAGATGATTATCGACACGCCGAGAAGCACGAGTATCGCGATACCGAGTCGCTTCAGTATGTATTTTAACATTGAAAGTCCCCATTGCAGAGGAGGTCGCGGAGGCGGCGACATGCGCCCGCCCCGCGGCAGCCCCGTATTTTATTTTACGAAATCCATCTCCCAGATCTTCGCGAACAGACCGTTGTTCGGTCCTATCTCGTTATCCGGAGTGAGCGAATTTCTGTCTATCTTCGAGGAGTTGTAAACCGTCAGGTCTGTACGCTGATAGGTCGGCATCTCGACCGCGAGATCCATAATAATCTCGAGCGCGTCGGCGTATATCTTCGTTCTCTCGCCCTGGTCGGTTATGGCGCGCGCCGCGTCTATAAGGTCGGAGAGCTCATAGATCTTTCCGTACTCGTAATCGAAGCGGTTGTTCTGATTGGACTTTATGACATCGTAGCCCCAGTTGAGTGTGCTGCTCGCCTTGGAGTCCACATGATAGACCTGATACATATCCGGGTCGACGGTCGACGACCATGCGGCAGCCCATATTGCGAGCTCACCGGAGGCGAGCTT
>CALDMI010000061.1 GCA_937914815.1 uncultured Clostridia bacterium | reverse complement strand
GAAAAATCAAAGAAGTTCCGCCATTATATTATTCGACACATACATTCCCTCATCTGTAAGGGCTATTCTGTCGCCGGAAACACGGAGAAGTCCGAGCTTTGAAAAAAGCGAGATGCGCTCCTCTTTTCCGTGTGCGAACTCATTTCCGAACCTTTCCCTGTACTCGGTCAGTGAAAATCCCTCAGACAGCCTGAGACGAAGCATTGCATATTCAAAAGCCTCTCCCGATCGCCGGAGTGAAACTTTCCGTTAACATAATCCGAGAGTATCGCCGTGTTTCCGAAGCGGGCGCCCCCGTAGCATGAATATGCCGCCGTGCCGAGACCGATATAATCATCATCGTGCCAATAATGAAGATTATGCCGACACTCATATCCCGGTCTTGCGTAATTTGAAATCTCATAATGCGAAAATCCGTATTCTCCGAGGATTTCGATTGCGGAAAAATACATCTCCCGCTCCGTATCCTCATCCGGAAGAGACAGACTGTCGCGCTCCCTGAAAAACAGCGTCCCCTCCTCAATTATCAGCCCGTATGCCGATATATGCGTAAGTCCGAGGGTGGCAACCTTCCGAAGCGTTTCTTCAAAGGTCAGTGCTGTCTGCTCCGGGATACCGTACATAATATCCGCGCTTACATTCTCTATTCCGGCATTATGCACATCATCGAGCGCATGCAAAAAATCGCCGTATGAATGTACTCTGCCCAACTTTTTTAATTCTTTTTCGTGAATAGACTGCAATCCTATGCTTATTCGATTAACACCGGCAGAGCGATATGCCGCAAGCTTATCCTTTGACTCGGTTTTCGGGTTCATCTCAACGTTAAACTCTGCACCGGGCTGAATGTCAAAGCTCCTGTGCAAAGCGTCTGTTATCATGAGAAATTCATCCGGAGAGAGCAGTGACGGAGTACCTCCGCCGAAAAACACCGTATCAGCATGTATTCCCCTGCCTCGGTATCCGTCAATCTCACGCCGTAATGCGTCTATATATTCCGCGCGCTCACCGGTGCTGACAGCCGGAAAGGAACAAAAATCGCAATAATTGCATTTTTTCAGGCAAAACGGTATGTGGACATAAAGTCCCGTCGGATTACTCTTCATCAAGACGAAGCACCGCCATAAACGCCTCGGGCGTCACCTCGACGCTACCGAGCTTGCGCATTTTCTTCTTTCCCTCTTTCTGCTTTTCAAGAAGTTTCTTCTTTCTTGTTATATCGCCGCCGTAGCATTTTGCAAGGACATCCTTACGCATTGCCTTGACAGTTTCGCGCGCGATCACCTTTGCGCCTATCGCCGCCTGTATCGGTATTTCAAATAGCTGACGCGGGATATTTTCCTTTAATTTTTCTGCTATCCGGCGGGCACGCGCATATGCTCTGTCCTCGAAAACTATGAATGACAGCGCGTCAACCTGTTCTCCGTTAAGAAGAAAATCAAGCTTTACAAGCTTTGACGGCGCATATTCCTTGAGTTCATAGTCAAGAGACGCATACCCTTTTGAGCGACTCTTCAAAGCGTCAAAAAAGTCGTATATTATCTCATTGAGCGGCAGGTCATAGTGCAGTTCTGCTCTGTCTGTGTCGATGTACTTCATATCTATGTACACCCCTCGCCTGTCCTGACAGAGCTCCATGATGCCGCCAATATATGCCGTCGGCGTTATTATTGACGCCCTCATAATTGGCTCGTATGCCGTTGCTATTTCATCCGGGTTCGGAAATTTTGACGGATTATCAATTGTTATCCGCTCACCGGATTTCAGCTCAACCTCGTAAATAACCGACGGCGCCGTCGTGATTAGGTCAAGATTAAACTCACGCTCGAGCCGCTCTTCGATTATCTCCATATGCAGAAGCCCGAGAAATCCGCAACGGAAACCAAATCCGAGCGCTACCGAGGTTTCCGGCTCATAGACGAGCGAGGCATCGTTCAACTGCAGTTTTTCGAGGGCATCGCGCAGGTCACCATATCTCGCGCCGTCGGCGGGATATATTCCGGAATAAACCATCGGATGAACCTCCCGGAAACCAGGCAACGGCTCTGCCGCGCCCCCCTCTGCAAGGGTTATCGTATCGCCGACGCGCGTGTCACCGACGGTTTTTATACTCGCGGTTATATACCCGACCTCTCCGGCAGAAAGCGAGCCACATTTCTGCATTCCGAACGGTTCAAGTGTCCCGACCTCGACAACATCGAAACTCGTGCCGAGCGCCATCATTCGTATCTTGTCTCCCGCCTTAACGCACCCGTCAACAACACGGATATATACGACAACACCGAGATACGGATCATAGTGAGAATCAAATATGAGCGCTTTAAGCGGAAGATTTTCATCTCCCCGCGGAGCGGGTATATCGGTAACTATTTTTTCAAGTACATGCTCGATATTTATGCCGTTTTTGGCAGATATCGCCGGGCAGTCCTCTGCCGGTATGCCGATAATATCCTCAATTTCGCGTCTTGTCCCCTCGACATCGGCGGAGGCAAGGTCGATTTTATTTATGACCGGAAGAATCTCAAGGTCATTGTCGAGGGCGAGATAGGCGTTTGCCAGCGTCTGTGCCTCCACACCCTGTGTGGCGTCCACCACAAGGAGCGCGCCCTCGCATGCTTTGAGCGAGCGTGAAACCTCATACCCGAAGTCGACATGCCCCGGAGTGTCTATGAGGTTGAACTCGTACATTTCACCGTCGCTCGCCCGATAATTGAGCTTTACAGCCCTCGCCTTTATCGTTATTCCGCGCTCACGCTCAAGCTCCATATTGTCGAGGAGCTGTTCCTCCATGTCGCGGGTAGCAACAGTTTGCGTTTTTTCAAGTATACGGTCGGCAAGCGTCGACTTGCCATGGTCGATATGAGCTATTATCGAAAAATTTCTTATATGCTTCTGTTTATCGGTCACTGTAATTCTTTCCCGGATCAGACATCCGTCATTCTTTTTGCATCCGCGGTATATTCCGCAATCTTCTTTTCAAGGGTATTCATATCATCGCCATGTGCCAGTACATATATTTTTATCTTCGGCTCGGTTCCCGACGGGCGGACAACGATTTTGTCGCCGTTCTCAAGAGTGTAATAGAGCACATCAGACGAAGGCTGACCTGTAGAGGTCTCCGCCCCGGTAACAAGATCTGTAACCTTTCCGGTTCTGAAATCACCGGTTTTCCGTATCTGCACGCCACCTATCCTGTGCGGAGCCGATATGCGTAGCGAATCCATGACTCTCTTGCGCCGTGCAATTCCGTCGAGCCCCTCCATATAGATATCAATCGTCGACTCACGGTAATATCCATAGGTTTCATAAAGCTCGTCAAGCGCGTCAATAAGCGTCATTCCGCGCTTTCTGTAATATGCCGTCATCTCAAGAATCATGAGCGAGGCGCCAACGGCATCCTTATCACGGGCGTATGCGCCGGTAAGGTATCCGTAGCTCTCTTCAAAGCCAAGAAGGAATCTGTCGGCTTCTCCCCTCGCCTCGTAATTCTTTATAACCTCGCCTATAAATTTGAAACCTGTCAGAACCTCGTGAAGCTCCACCCCTTGAACCTCACATATGCGATTTGCCATATCGGTCGACACGATACTCTTCACACAGAAAGCGCCCGCGGGGAGCGTGCCGGTTGCCTTTTTCTGCTTTATGATGTAGTCAATGAGAAGAGCGCCCATCTGATTGCCGGTTATTGTTTCAAAGTCTCCGGTCTTTCCCCTTGCCATGACTCCGACACGGTCGGAATCCGGGTCGGTGGCTATGATAAGGTCAGAGCCCACATTGTCCGCAATCTTTATTCCGAGGGTAAACACCTCCGCGTACTCCGGGTTCGGCTTTTTTACCGTAGGAAAATTTCCGTCCGGTATCATCTGCTCCGGAACTGTGTAGAGATGCTTCAGTCCCGCGCGTCGGAAAGCCTCCGGAACAAGGCGCCGTCCCGCTCCGTGCAGAGGAGTATAGACAACGCGGAGATCGTCGGCGACAGACGGTATGAGCGTCGGGTCGACGGATGTTGCCATCACCGCCGCGAGGTATTTCTCATCGAATTTTTCATCAAGCACAGTGATTATACCGCTCTTTACGCCATCTTCAAAATTCATCATGCCGGAGGTATCAAGAACATCGAATCCGGTCATCGTCGCTGCGACAACATCGGCGTGCTCCGGACCGAGCTGTGCCCCGTCCTCCCAGTATGCCTTATAGCCGTTGTACTCCTTCGGGTTATGCGAAGCGGTTATGTTTATTCCAGCAAGAGCATGAAGTTCACGCACGGCATATGAGAGCTCCGGAGTCGGACGAAGATCATCGAATATATATACCTTTATTCCGGCTCCCGCAAGTACAGATGCCGCGACATCGGAAAAGCGGCGCGAATTGTTACGGGAATCATAAGCTATAGCAACGCCGCGGTTCTCACCTTTCTCTTTCTTTACAAGTGCGGCTATTCCGCGCGTCGCCTGTGCTACTGTAAAGCGGTTCATGCACCCGATGCCCATGTACATCGAAGAGCGAAGTCCCGCAGTTCCGAAGCTCATCGGTGCGGCAAAGCGCATCTTTTTCGCGTCATCATCATTCTGTATACCGGCGAGCTCCGTCTTTTCATCGGCGGTCAGAGCATCGGACCCGAGCCAGCGCAGATATTCGTCATTGTATTTCATATTCAGCCTCCGTAATATTTTTATTTTTCTTCGGCAAGAGCTTTTTCAAGTGCGATTGCCAACTGGTCCGGGCAGGATGTGGGCTTGAAGCCGCACTTTATCCCGCGGAGTCTCCCGATAGCATCCTCCGCTTTCATACCCCGGACAAGCGCCGCGACGCCCGCAGTATTACCCATACAGCCTCCGTGAAATTTACAGTCAGTGATTACCCCGTCCTCAACATCGATGTCTATCTGTCTTGAACATGTTCCGGTTGTCTTATACTCGATGTGTTTTTTCATATTTCTACCTCCTCCGCAGCAATACGGAATTTTACTCCAGATTTTTATATACCCCGACAGCTGCACACGACGGTGCAAACAGAGTCAGATATGTCAGAAACGCCGCAAAATTTCCGGTATCCTCGCGAAACACGAGTGACG
>CALDMI010000060.1 GCA_937914815.1 uncultured Clostridia bacterium | reverse complement strand
ATATAACCGTATCATACCCCGTCCCGTTCTTCGGTATCGTCATCGTGAGACCGAAGTCCTTGGAGTCAAAGTAATCCGGGTTGAAGATGTCCTTGTAGACGCGCTTTGCTGCGTAGTCAAAGAAGTTTGCATAGTAGATTGTGGACTCAAGAGCGTTTCCGCCCGAGGAGTCGCCGAATATCACGCCGAGGACATCGCTGCTCGAGTACTGGCTCGTGCTCACATATCTTGAAAGGAGCACCGGAGCCGTGACGCTCGTGAAGGTGTAGTGCTTCACGGTGGAGTTATAGAACGCGTACTCGCCTATTCTCCGGAGCGTGTATGGGAACTCAACCTCTGCAAGAGCATTTTCGCCCTCGAACTTCTCCGGGCAGTCGAATGCGGAGGCGCCTATCATGACCGTCCCGTCCGCGACGCGGTAGCTCGTAGCCTCGCGCGCTATCGGGTACTGGAGGAGGACAAGTCCGTCCTCGCTCTGCATATAGAGAACGCCGTCGAGCGAGAGGAAGTCACAGTCAGATGCCGCAACCTTTATCGAGCGGAGGGTGCTTATCGCGGAGAACGCGCCGTCACCGTAGGAGCGGATCTGTCTTGTTCTCTCTCCGGTCTTGTTGCCCTTTTCGTCAAATATGCTCCATGTATAATCGTAGTATGCGTCGCGGAAGGTCTCGGGGAGGGTCACCTCCGTGAGGCTCGTCTCCGAGAAGGCATACTCGCCGACGCTCGTGAGAGCACCGAATGTCACCGATGTCAGCGGTGTTCCGTAAAACGCGTAGTCACCGACGGTCTCTGCAAGAGTGAGGTCAGCCGATGTGAGCTTTGTTCCGTAGAAGGCATAGCCACCGATGTTCACAACCGATGAGAGGTCGATATCCGCAAGCGACGAGCACTGCGCAAAGGCATATGCCCCTATTGTCGTGACACCCGGGATTTCAATTGAGGTTATCTTTGTGTTTACAAAGGCGTATGCGCCTATCGTCTTTACCGACGCGGGGAGCGTCACACTTTCGAGCGAGCTCGACGCCGCGGTGGTCGCATAGGGGTCATAGAACGCACAGCTGCCTATAAGAGTTGTTCCCTCTCCGAACGTAACCGTGCGCAGCTTCGGAGATGCGACGAACGCGGTCGTACCCATAGATGTTACGCCGCCGACGGTTATATCGGTGAGGTTCGGCATTCCGTAGAATGCGGAGGAGCCTATCACAGAGAGCTTCGGAAGATTAAGCGTCGCAATCTTCGTCGCGCGGAAGGCGCTGTCGCCGACCGTGCGAAGCTCCGGGAGCAAGACGGACGTAAGAGCCGAGGAGCGGAACGCACCCTCGCCCGCCGTCTCTGCCGCGGGAAGATCAAGCGACGTGAGAGCAAGGCAGGAGGCGAACGCCGACGCGCCGACCGTCCTTACATTCTCCGCGCCGGTAAGAGTCGTAAGACTGCGGCAGCCGGAGAAGAGCCCGTCCGGAATATCGGTGAGCCCGCCGAGGTTCACACTCGTCACGCCCGAGCCCGCGAAGGCATAGGCGCCGACGGAGGTATACCCCGTAAGATCCCATGATGTGATACCCCTCATGCCGGAGAACACTCCGGAGGAGAGGGCGACGACGCTCTCGGGGAGCGACGCCTCGGTCACTCCGGTCTTTCCGTACGGAACGGCGACGAGCGTCTTTCCGTCTGCACTTATAAGCATACCGTCGTGTACGGTATAGTTTACATTTCCATCAAGCACGAACTCGGTAAAGGACGAGCAATAGGCAAACGGGGTCTCCGAGAGACCGGAGATTACCGTGCCCGCGGAGAGCGTCACCTTTGCAAGACGGGAGTCGGAGCTGAAGGCTCCCTTCCCTATCATGTATTCACCGGCGGGGTTATCTCGGTTATGCCGGTATTCGCAAGAGCGAGCTCACCTATCCCGCGGAACTCGCCGGAGGTGAAGGTCACGGAGCGGAGATTGCGGCATCCGTTGAAGGTGTTCGCCGGGAGGAGGTCGCCCTTGAACTCAAACGAGGTCAGAGCGGTACAGCCGGAGAACATTCCCTCTCCTATATCGGTAGCGGCGCTCGTCGTGACCTCCGAGAGAGAGGTACATTTCGCAAAGGCGTTCTTGCCGCCGAAGCGGAGTTGTGAGAGGTCAATTGAGCGGAGCGATGTGCAGCCCTCGAACGCCGACTCGTGAATAGCCGTCATTCTCTTCTCGTTTATTATGGTTGTCAGGGATGTGCACTTTCTGAAAGCCGCGCGCCCTATCGTTATCGTACCGTCAAATTCCTCGGATACGACGCCGTTTCTGTCGGCGAAGGGCAGGAAGCGGATTGTCGTCAGCTTCGTGCAGCCGTCGAACGCGTAATTTCCGACGGTGGTGCACTGGCTGTTTATCTCGATATATTCAAGGCTTGTACAGCCGGTGAACGCGCCGGTCGGTATCTGTGTCAGCGACTTCGGAAGAACCACTCTCTTGACCTTTGTATTGTTCCTGAAGCAGTCCTCGTCTATCGCAGTTATGTTGAGGTTATCCGGAATTATACATTCCTCGCCGCCGTAATAGTTGTAGAGCACATAGTTCTGCACTCTGAACTCGCTGTTAACGGTGACTCTCACCGATTTTCTGAGGCGTGGGTACCCCTCGACCTCGACGGTGATGTACGCCGCGCCCTTCTTCAGCGCGGTTACGACTCCGGACTCATCGACGGAGACGACCGACTCGTTTGAGGACGAGAAGATGAACTTCACATCGGTCCTGTACCACGGATTGACTCGCACGGTGAGCGGCATTGTCATATTCGGGTTCAGTGTCACGGCGAGCGTCGTGTTTATATCGACAACGCGGTACTCCCCGTCGGTCACAGGGGATATGACGACATTCTCGGGCTCTCCCGGGGTTATGTCATCGCCGCTTATCCTGAGGTTCACCTCGGCAAAGACGGTAGTGTCGTCACCCTCTCCGTAGACGAGGCGGAGGGTGGCTGTCTTTCCGTTCGCTCCGGGCTCGGTATAAATCTCCGTGCCGTAGGTGCGAAGATATTCACTTCCGGTGCTCACGGTCCACGTGAGGTTTCTCGCGACGCCGAGGTTATCCGGCGCATTTACGGTGGGAACATAGAGCTGACCGGGAGCCAGTGTCAGGTCATAGATACCGTAGGAGGTCTTGTCGCCGGAGGCGTTGAAGCCGACGTTTCCGGTATCGGTGAGGAAGCTGTCGGTGCCAAGGGTTACCTTACCCGTTGCACCTATGCCCTCCGACGCCGTTATGACATATGTCATCTGGTTCATCGCGTAGTCCTCTACCGCGAGGTAGAGCTTTCCGGTCTTTACATAATCCTCGTATATATCGGTTATCTCGAACGTTACGGTGGATTTTTCGCCGCGACCGCCGTAAACCGGTATCGGGTGCTCACTGACAAGGGTCAGAGAGCGCGAGCCGTCCTCGTTGTCGCGGATATAGCAGGGCATGACATCCTGTACATACTGGTTATCGAACACATCGACATCCATATATATACGGTACTTTGTCTGCTTGTTTTCGGTATAAGCCTCGTATCTTATCCGGTAGTCGGTTATCTGCGGGGCTTCATAGTCTACGGTGAACTCGAAATCGAACTCTCCGCGGTCGGGATTTTCTCCTCCGGGATAGTCAAGCTGTCCCTTCAGGGTCACGGTGTAGCGACCGTTGTTGACAAGATTCCACGTCGCGGGGTTAATCTCGATATTGACAGCCGACGGGTTGCCGGAGCCGCCCGCAGCATACGCCTTTCTTACATTCTCCTGTCTGTCGGAGAATATG
>CALDMI010000059.1 GCA_937914815.1 uncultured Clostridia bacterium | reverse complement strand
CGCATACTCGCCACCCTCTTCCGCTGGAAATTGCCAAAGGCAATAGTCTTCTCCGAGATAAAGGAGCGCGTCAGCCACCGCCCCGCAAAGGAAAATCTCGACGAAATCCTTGTAGCCGAGCCGGAAGAGCCGGCGGAGCAGGGGACCCCGGATAGTGAGACCGAGCCGGAGCACGCGAAAAAATAAAATCAAAAAGCTTGACAAATCCACCCCGGAGTGCTACAATTCCGGGGTGGATTGATTTAGTTTAAGTCACAAAATAACAAATAAGGACAAAATAAAATGACTACCGTACAAATTCTGTTCACTCTCGCGACGGCACTCGCCGCCGGGCTCCTGATGTCCCGCCTCGCGAAGCTTATTGACCTCCCCGCCGTGACGGCGTATCTCGTCGCCGGCGTCCTGATAGGTCCGTTCTGCCTCGGCAGGCTCGGCGTGCCCGGTCTCGGCTTCACGGCTGAAACCGTCGGCGGCTTTGAGCTTATATCCGACGTCGCCCTCGGCTTCATAGCCTTTACAATGGGTAATGAGTTCCGACTGACCGCCCTCCGAAAGACCGGAAAGGCGGCAACCTTTATCGCCGTTTTTCAGGCTCTCGCCGCCACCGTCTTTGTCGATGTCGCGCTTGTCGTCGCGCACTTCATAATCCCCGATGTAATCTCGCTCTCCGCCGCAATAATCCTCGGCGCGATAGCGACCGCGACCGCCCCCGCCGCCACTTTAATGGTCATAAACCAGTATAAGGCGAAGGGCGAGCTCACGAGCATACTGATGCCCGTCGTCGCGCTTGATGACGCCGTCGGGCTCGTCGTCTTCTCGGTCTCCTTCGGGATTGCAAAGGCGATAGTCTCCGGCAGCGCGGATATAGTCTCAATTCTCGTCAATCCCCTGATTGAGATTGTCGCCTCGCTCGCCCTCGGCGCCGTGGTCGGTATAGTATTCACATGGCTTGAGCGCTTCTTCCATTCGCGCTCAAAGCGGCTTTCAATGTCCGTGACCTTCGTTC
This sequence comes from uncultured Clostridia bacterium, assembly GCA_937914815.1. Taxonomy (GTDB): domain Bacteria; phylum Bacillota; class Clostridia; order Oscillospirales; family CAG-272; genus UBA1740. Next base: position 629 of record CALDMI010000059.1, on the reverse strand, counting down.
TTCTGACCGTCGGCGTCTCGCTTCTGAAGTTTGACCTCCCCGGCGGCGTGAAGATAGGCTTCTCCTCGCTCCTCTCCTGCATGATGCTCGGCACCGTGTTCTGCAATATCTGCGACTTCTCGGAGGAGCTTATGGACAGGCTCGACAGATGGACGGGACCGCTCTTTATCCTCTTCTTCGTCCTCTCGGGTGCACAGCTTGAGCTCTCCGTATTTACGAGCATTGCCGTAGTCGGCATAGGGCTCCTTTATATCCTCGCCCGCTCGTCCGGAAAGTACCTCGGCGCGCGCTGGTCTGCGCGCATGATGGGCTGCTCGGATAACGTCTGCCGCCACCTCGGTATAACCCTCCTGCCACAGGCGGGCGTAGCCCTCGGTATGTGCGTCACGATGAGAAACGCCGTCGACGTGTTCTCCGACGCGGAAATATCCATAGTCTGCAATATAACCCTCTTTGCAATCCTTGTCTATGAGATAATAGGACCCTCCCTTACAAAGAACTCCCTGATAGCTTCCGGCGATATAGTCCGCGAGGGGGCGAAGAGCGCCCGCGAGAATGTCCACGGCGTCAATAAAATAGAGGAGCATAAGGCATACCGTAACCGCCGCCGCGCCGAAAAGCAGGGAACC
>CALDMI010000058.1 GCA_937914815.1 uncultured Clostridia bacterium | reverse complement strand
TGTGGTTATGGCGTCAATATTTTTCCGAACGGCAATCATTTATATACTTCTGACCGTTGTCTTGAAGCTCATGGGCAAGCGGCAGATCGGCGAACTCGAGATAAGCGAGCTCGTCTCAACCCTCCTTATTTCCGAGATCGCGGCGCTCCCGATAGATGACCCGGACATTCCCCTGCTCTCTGCGGTGATACCTATTCTTTTCATTCTTTCGCTCGAAATAATAATATCCGCCGCCAAAAACCGCTCTCACACACTGAAGCGCCTTGTCGAGGGGCGCCCTATCTGCATAATCAGAAACGGCAAGATACAGCAGAACCTGCTGCGCGAAAACCGCATCTCGATAAACGAGCTTCTCTCCGAAATGCGGCTACAGGGTATCGGAGACATAAGCGATGTAAACTACGCGATACTGGAGCAGAGCGGCAAAATCTCAATGATTAAAAACGCGGGCAGTGGGGGCGAGCAGACAAGCTCCTCCCTCTCCGGTGTCAGGGACCCGACGGGCGGGAGCGACGGCGGGCAGAGCGGGAGCTGTGGCGGCGGGCTCGCCCACTCTTTAATCCTCGACGGGGCGGTCGAGGAAGGGACGCTCCGTATTCTCGGGTACAATGTCGCGTGGCTCCGCCGCGCGCTCGGCAACAAGGCACCGGACGAGGTCTTTCTCATGACGGTGGACGACAATGGAAAGTTCAATATAATATTAAAGGAAGAAAAGACGCGGAAAAGCAAGGAGGGCGGCGGATGAAAAGCAACATCATCGCGCTCTCGGTGCTCGCCGCGGTCATAATTTTCGTATTTCTCAACACCTTTTTTGTTCTGCGCGAAATTGACCTTACGATAAGCGAGGTAGACGGACTCATAATAGACGAGGAAACCGGCGACGGGCGGGACGCGGAGGCGGCGGAGCGGCTCTATCGCGAATTTCTCCGGCGCGAGAGGCTGATAAGCCTCACGGTAAGCCACGACGACCTCACAAACATTGAAACAAACTTTGCGGAGATGTGCGGCGCGCTCCGGGCGCGGGAATACGGGCAGGCAAGGATAGCGAAAAGCCGCCTTACAGACGCGCTGTGGCATCTGCGGCGGCTCTCCGGTATTACTGCCGACAGCATTATCTGAACGGCGACATATCCTCGGTATACGCCCCGTCACGGAGCACCGAATAGCTTTCGTTTATTATGCAGGGGTCGGACAGTATCCCGCAGGCGGAGCGGAGGTATTTCACTATATGCTCCGGTGCGAGGAACGCCGACTGACTCGCCGAGAGGACGGCGCGTATCACTATTCTGCCGTCCTCAAACGACACATCGGCGGAGCGGATAAGCGGGCGGATATTCACCTGTTTCTCTTCCCCGCTCTTCGTTTTTTTCGTTATCTCTATATCCTCGCAGGCAAGGGCGGAGGATATTTTCTGTGCGAGGGCGGGCGACGCGCCGCCCGTTTTTATCCTGTATGTATAGGAAAACCAACGGATAGCGTCGAATTTAGTTGTCGGGTAATAGCACTCTGTGACCTGCATTTCGTCGGTCATCTCGTGATTTAACCTCTCCATAGCGGACTCCGGCGAGACGACATCTGTCAGGTGGAGGTCCATGTACTCGCAGAGGCTCTCGTTTCCGACCGATAGAGAGGAGGCGAAGGACATCTTCGGCTTCGGATTGAAGCCCTCGGTATACTTCATGGGGAGCCCGGAGCGGACGATTATCTTATACATAGTGCGCACGAGGTCAAGGTGAGAGATATATTGCAGTTTTCCGACCTTGAAGAATTTCACACGCAGGACAATCGGGATATTCATCTGCACCATTTGTTTTTACCTCCGAGCTTATTTGCCCCGCAACCGTTACAGTGCTCGGCGCACGAGGGGGTGGTCACGCCATTATATGCGCGCTCCCGCTCGCGGAGGAGGTACTGCTTTGTAACTCCGCAGTCTATTATATCCCACGGCAGAACCTCGTCTGTGCCGAAGCCGCGGGTGGTATAGAAGTCGGGGTCAATCCCCGTGCGGCGGAAGATATCCATCCACTTATCGTAATCGAAATACTCGTCCCATGCGTCAAACATGAACCCCTCCTCGGCGGCGAGGGCGACGGCGGCACAGAGGCGGCGGTCTCCGCGGGCGAAAACGCCCTCAAGGCGGGAGACCTTGAAATCATGATAGGTATATCTTATTCTTCTGTCGGTGATACAGCTCTTCAGAAGCTCCTGCTTACGGAGAAGCTCTTCCGCCGTATCCTGCTTTTCCCACTGGAAGGCGGTAAACGGCTTCGGAACAAAGCATGAAACGCTTATCGTCACGCTCACTCCCCCGCGGGGGCGCTCCTCCTTCGGGAGCGAGAAGTAGGTATCTATGACCTTTTTCGAGAGGTCGGCAATTCCTCTTATATCATCGTCGTTCTCCGTCGGGAGACCGTCCATAAAATAGAGCTTTACATTGCTCTTTCCTCCCTTGAAGGCTATGCGCATTGAGCGCATGACATCCTCCTC
>CALDMI010000057.1 GCA_937914815.1 uncultured Clostridia bacterium | reverse complement strand
CGCCGTTATTGTTTACGCAGAGGATGCCAAAAAAATCCGTTCCGTAAATCCAAACGCGGTAATCTATGATTTCGGAAACAGAAACGACGGTCGGCGGCAGGCTCACAATCTCTTCTACATCCTGCGCGAAGCCGATAAGCGTAATTTTGACATGATATACGCGCCGCTCCCGGGACTTGATGGCATAGAACTCGCACTTTATAACCGCATGATACGCGCCGCGGCTCACAATATAATAAAACTTTGATAGGAATTGTATGAAATGGCAAAGAAGAAAAAGGAAGAGGACGCACTGCTCGACGCCGCACCGGCGCTTGAGCAGCCTATAACAGAGACGCTGGAGAAAAACTATATGCCGTACGCGATGAGCGTTATCGTCTCTCGCGCGATACCGGAAATAGACGGCTTTAAGCCCGCTCACCGAAAGCTTCTTTACAGTATGTACAGCCATGGATTGCTTAACGGTCCGAGAGTCAAGAGTGCAACGATTGTCGGTGATACAATGCATCTGAATCCTCACGGAGACGCGTCTATATACGAAACAATGGTGCGACTCACAAGAGCTAATGAGGCTCTTCTGCACCCGTTCATTGATTCCAAGGGCTCATTCGGAAAGCAGTATTCCCGCGATATGGCATATGCCGCGTCCCGATATACGGAGGCAAAGCTTGACCCGTTCGCCGCGGAGTTGTTTACCGGCATTGATAAAGATGCGGTAGACTTTGTACCTAACTATGACAATACCACAACAGAGCCGACGCTTCTTCCCACGAGATTTCCGAATATTCTTGTAACCCCCAACCTCGGTATAGCCGTCGGTATGGCGTGTTCAATATGTTCATTCAATCTCGCCGAGATATGCGACGGAACAATAGCACTCCTCAAAAACCCGAACACAACTACAGACCGTCTGCTTGATATTATAAAGGCGCCGGACTTCCCCGGCGGAGGTCTCATTATCTACGACCGCGAGCAGATGAAGAAAATATATGAGACCGGCGTCGGCTCATTCAAGATGCGCGCAAGATACGAGTATGTCAAGAAGGACAACTGCATTGATGTGCTTGAAATCCCGTATTCCTCCTGCATTGAGACAATAATGAAAAAAGCCACCGACCTTATAAAGGCGGGGAAGCTGCGCGAGGTGGCTGATGTGAGAGACGCCATCGACCTCAGCGGCTTTAAGCTCACGTTTGATCTCCGCCGTGACGCGGATCCGGATACGGTGATACAGAAGTTGTTCACGGCGACCGAGCTTGAGAATAACTTTGACTGTAACTTTAATATTCTTGTAAACGGAACTCCGATGCAACTTGGAGTAAAGGATATCCTGCTTCAGTGGATAAAGTTCCGTTCCTCATGCCTGACGCGAGAGCTGAATTATGACCTCGGAAAGAAAGAGGACAAGCTTCATCTTCTTCTTGGACTTGCGACGCTTCTCCTCGACATAGATAAAGCTATCAGAATAATCAGGAGCACAGAGCGTGAGGAGGATGTTGTCCCTAATCTCGCCGCAGGATTTGCCATCTCGAAAGCGCAGGCGGAGTATATAGCGGAGATAAAACTGCGTAACCTCAACAGACAGTACATACTTAACAGAATTAAAGAGATCGACAGCCTGCGTGAAGAGATAGAAAACATCAAGGAAATTCTGCGTGATGAGCTGAAGCTCAAGGCTCTGATAATCTCACAACTTCAGGAAATAAAGAAAAAGTATGGCAGACCTCGCAAAACAGGACTGATAGAGAAAACCGGCGTTGAGGTTGCGAATAAGGAGGAGCTCTTCTTCGAGAACTACAACTGTAAGCTTGTTCTTACGCGCGGCGGATATTTCAAGAAGCTGTCGGTACAGGCGTCCCGCGGGTCCGATGAGCATAAGCTCAAGGAAGGCGACACGATAATATACGAGGAGGAGACCGACAACCGCGGAGATATACTCTTCTTCACCGACAAAGCGCAGATATACCGCGCAAGGGTCGCAGACTTTGAACTGTCGAAAGCAACGCAGATGGGTGACTATATCCCGGCGAAGCTCTCTATGGATGACGGCGAACATGTCGTCGGATGCAAGATGATATACGACATCGTGCCGGAGCATCATATGGTCTATATATTTGAGAACGGTAAGGGCGTCCGCGTTCCGATGTCGGCTTACGAGTCAAAGAGCCGGCGCAAGAAGATAAGCGGTGCATGCTCTTCCGCGAGCCCGCTTGTCGGCGCAATATATGAGGGTGACAAGCCGATAAAAATCTTTATACGCAGTGACGCGGGGCGGGGTATGATAGTGAAGTCGTCGTTGATTCCCGAGATGGTCACTAGGACATCCTCCGGAGTTCAGGTAATGCAGATACCGAAGAAGAATGTAAAAATCGATTTTGTGACTTCAATGATAGAATCGCTGCCCGATGAGGCGCAGAAATGTGTCCGTCTCGCCATTCCGTCAACCGGTGTCAATATTTCACAGGTAACTATGGATTTCTGATATTTACGAAAAACAAAAAAACTGGCGGAGCACCTCACAGTGCAGCTGCCAGTTTTTCTTTAAGCCGACACGCCGTCGGCTATTAAATTTGCATTACACGAATGTCTCAAATTTGTATCCGACGCCCCAGACAGTCTTGAGAGCCCATTTGTCGGAAACGCCCTCAAGCTTCTCGCGCAGGCGCTTTACATGGACATCCACGGTGCGCGAGTCGCCGAGATAGTCAAAGCCCCAGACCTTGTCAAGAAGCTGATTGCGGGTAAAA
>CALDMI010000056.1 GCA_937914815.1 uncultured Clostridia bacterium | reverse complement strand
ATCCTCCTGCAATATATTGTGCATAATTTATGTAAGGCTTTTGCTTTACTGTCTGTATTTTAGCATAGATTACAATAAAAAACAATAGCGCGTGCAAAAATTCCTTTTCCCGCTTGAAATTTTTCCGGCGTTGTGCTAATATAACTGCGCTACCGGGCGGCGCGTCGTCGCCGCTGTCGGATTTTTGGGAGGCGCATAATGGAAACGAAAGAAAAAAGAGGGGGATTTCTCGGGCGGCTGCTCCGCCCCGTGGAGCTCACATCGGGGACGCCGTGGCGGGTCATACTCGCCTATTCGCTGCCGATAATGCTGTCCTATCTCCTCCAGCAGATATATATAATCACAGACGCCGTGATATGCGGTCAGGTCCTGACGGCGGAGCAGGTCGCCGGGGTGAATGATACCTATTCTCTGACTTTCATAGTATTGCAGTTCGCGTTCGGCTGTACCTCCGGCTTCAGCGTCATAACCGCCGGGGCGGTCGGGCGGGGTGACATGCGCGCGGCGCGCCGCTCGTTTATGACGCAGGTGTATCTGACGCTCGGCATATCCGCGCTCCTTACCATCCTGTCGATAGCCTTTCTGCCGCAGCTCCTCGGGCTCGTGAACGTCACGAAGACGAACCCGGAGGTGTACGAGGCGGCGTACAGCTACTGCGTCGTTATATTCATCGGAATAGTGGCGCAGATGGGCTATAATTTCATATGCGGAATACTCCGCGCATACGGCGACTCGGTGACGCCCCTCGTGTTCCTCCTCATATCCACAGCCCTGAATGTCGGGCTCGATATTCTCTTCCTCGTGCCCTTCGGCTGGGGTCCGACGGGTGCGGCGGCGGCTACGATACTTACACAGCTGATAAGCCTTATAGGGTGTACCGTGTATACATTTCTCCGCTATCCCGACCTCCGCCCGCGGCGGGAGGACCTCAGAACAGACGGCGCGTCGCTGCGCTCTCACATAACGCAGGGGATCCCTCTGGGGCTCCAGTTTGCGATACTCGCGATAGGGATAATCGCCATGTCGTCCGCCGTCGTGAGATTTGACCTCATGGACGACGGGGTAATGGTCCCGGGGACCCCGGCGCAGAACGGCTACGGCGCGGGGGTAAAGCTCGTGAATTTCCTCATGGCGTTCTTCAACGGGCTCGGCGCCGCGATGCTCGGCTATAACGCTCAGAACTACGGCAAGGGAGACTTCCGCCGGGTGAAGAGCGGGACGCTCCAGTCGCTCGTCATGATGCTCATAATTTCGGTTCTCTGCTTTGTCGCCGGGGCGCTCCTCTGTATCGGCGGGACATATCAGTATATCTTCATGAGCGCCGATAAGGTGTCGGAGCGGTCGATATACTTCGGCAATACCTTTGTCATGATAGATATTTCGCTCTATTTCATTCTCGGATTTCTTATCGTCGTGCGCTCGGCTGTTCAGGGGATAATGAAGGTGCGCTTTGTCCTCGCCGCCGGGACGGCGGAACTGATATCGCGAACTCTCATGTGCACGTTCCTGCCCGGAATTGTGAACGGCGCGCCGACGGGTGCGACCGCGTCCTCTGCGGCTTATATCGCGCTCTGCTTCGGGGACCCTGTCGCATGGGTGCTCGCCTCCGCGGCGCTCCTTATCCCTTTTTTCGGGAACATAATAGGGGGGAAGCCGTAAGAGACCTTACAAGGACGATATTGCCTTTATTTACAGAATTATGCGCTCTGTCGCGCCCGCTTATAGCGGTTTTGTGCGCGCGGGGCGCATTTTTTCTTGACATGCGCGCGCCTTTTGTAGTATACTGTGAGATACCGGAGAAAAATATCACCGGAAAAAGGAGAAGACTATATGAAAAAAATACTTGCGGTACTCCTGCTCGCGGCGGTTCTCGTCTTTGCGGGCTGCACCGACAGCGGGTATACTCTCTCTCAGGCGGACGGCGTGTCGACGAGGCTCACCGTGTCCGACACGACCCCGGATTTCACGTCATATTTCAAAATAACCGACAAGGACGGAAACGATGTCGCGGTGACATCCGACATGCTTGACCTCTCGAATGTCAATATGTCAACACCCGGCGTCTTTACCGTAACTCTTACCTACAAGGGACAGAAGCTCTCTGTTACCTTTATGGTTCTCGAAGCCGATACGACCGGCGGCAGCGACAATCCCGGCGGTGACAACACACCGGGCGGAGACGATAATCCCGGCGGGGACGACACGACAGAGGAGCCGGATATTGACCTTGCGGCGATACTCGGAAAATATTCCGACTACGCAAACTGGAATTTCCTCGTTACATACTCGCTTATCGGGGGTGGCTATGAGGGCATTGCCGACTACGGCTACAAGAGCGGAAACGAGCTCTTCTACATGTTCGTCGATGAAGACGGCGTGCAGTACAAGGATTATATCGTTTTCGGAGATACCGAAAGCTTCTACTATGCCGAGGAGGACGGCGGATATTACAGATATTCCTCGAACGGCAGCTGTTTTGAGGACTATTATCAGTATGTCGACGAGTTCGATATCAGCGTGCTTTCCGGCATAACATTCACCTACCTCAAAACCGAGAACGGCGGCTATGTCTACTCCGCCTCCGATGCGGACGGCGCGGGAGGTGATGTCCTCGGTGCAATGGACGGCGAGGTGTACAAAAGCTTCCTTATCGGAATAAAGAACGGGGAGCTCGTATATATACACACCACCTCGGAGTGCGACGGCGACGAATACACGACATCGCTTGACTTCTCCGGGCACGGCAC
>CALDMI010000055.1 GCA_937914815.1 uncultured Clostridia bacterium | reverse complement strand
CGTCAAAACGCTCCCCGGCTATTGCGGCAAAAAGATCTCCCTCCGAGCACTCGCAGGAGTCGGTCACAAGAGCACGGAATCCGCCTTTGGGGATGTGTTTGACTATGCAACCCGCCGATCTGAAATCGGCATCTGTTAATGGAATTTCAAGTTTAATTCTCATGTCGTTTATTATTGCCTTCTTCGCGGAGTTTTAATGCCTTATATATTGCATTTTTCTCCGAGTAGGGCAATATACCTCCGGCACCGATGGTGTACTCCTCATGCCCCTTTCCGGCTATCAGAACCGTGTCATCTTCTTTTGCCGTGGTAACGGCGTATTCTATCGCACGCTCTCGGTTGGCTATTATTTTGTGAGCACTCCCGGAGAAACCGACAAGTATATCGCGGAATATATCTGTCAATCGCTCGTTTCTGCAATTATCCTCGGTCACGACAACTGCGTCGGAGTACTTTTCCGCTACGGCTGCCATAAGGGGACGTTTTTCCCGGTCACGCTCGCCGCCACAGCCGAATACCGTGATTATCCTGCCTCTCTTCTGAACGGATGCGGAAATAAGTCGCAGTGCAGCTTCAAGTGCGGCAGGAGTGTGCGCATAATCAATGTATATATTTGGTGCGGTGTGTACCTTTTCCATTCTCCCTTCAATATATGATACCTCGGAAACAGCCGCCTTTGCGGTCTTCGGCGGTATTCCGAGAGAAATCGCACAGCAGAGCGCCAGCGCGGAATTGTAAATGTTATATGCTCCCGGGAGCCGTAATTTCTGTATGAAGGAGCAATTATCCGTTACATACGAGTATGAAGAGCCGTATAGCCCGTTTATTTCCGGCGCGTGTATATTCACATCGCCAATTTCGAGACAACCGACCTTTATCGCGGCGCACGAGGCGCGCTTTATGAGCATATCCGAGTATTTATCATCTACATTGAATATTCCTACATCAGCAGAGTTAAAGAGCCGCAGCTTCGCATTTGCGTATTCATCCATGTTTTTATGGAAATCGAGATGCTCCGGAGAGAGATTAGTAAATACGGCACGGGAAAAGTGTATCGGTGCCACCTTTCCGAGCGCAAGTGAATGGCTCGAAACCTCCATTACCACATCCGTACAGCCGCAGTCAATCGCGCGACGCAGAGCAGGGTAAAGTACATCCGGGTCCGGTGTAGTCATTGAATAAAAGCCCGGAGATATGCGCGTGTCGTTTATTTCGATTCTTCCGGTTCCGAAATATATGCACGAAAGCCCGGATTTTCTGAGTATCGAGTATACGAGGCGCGATGTGGTTGTTTTTCCGTTCGTCCCGGTTACACCGGTAAAACGCAGTTTTTCGATGTCAGGCACATAGAGACGCGAATACATAAATGCGAGAACAGCGCGCGCATCCTTTACCCTTACAGCCGTGATGCCCCCGGTATCGAGCTCATCCCGGTCATGTATTATAACTGCGGGTCCTTTCGACAGTATGAAGGGCAAATATTTTTTTGTGTCGTTCTTTATACCACGGAGAAGAATGTATGCGCAGTTTTCTTTTGTATCCTCAGGGCGGTACGCGAGCGCAGTTATATCAATATCAGGTAAGCCGCATGTGTCAGTATATTCAAATCCGGAAAGCAAATTTTGAAGCTTCATTTTATCCTCCGTAACTGTAATATAAAACCGTCAGTGTTATAACGCATCCTTTTTTCAGAACAGTACCTGACTCTGATGATTGAGCACATACCCGTGCCTCGCCTTCGCCGGATAGTGAGGCGCCGATAATACGCAAATTAAAGCCGGCATCGCACAGCAATTTATTAGCTTCCGCAAGTGTCATGCCGACAACATCAGGTACAACAGCGTACTTATCTTCCTCACTTGTGTACAGAATTATTTTTGTTCCGCTCCCGCTTACGGTTTCACCGGGTGAGGGCATCTGCGATATTACCGTGTCTCCGTCGCCTATGACCTCTGTATCAAAATTGTCGTCTCCAGCCTTACGCACAGCATCTTCTACGGTGACACCGGTATAATTCCCGACTGTAGTTTCCATGCTTTCCGCCGTGGATTTGTATCCGAGATAGGGAAGAGTACGCGCCAGAACCTCGGACACATAGGGCGCCGCCACAACGCTGCCGTATTTCACAAAAGAGGTCGGTTCGTCGGCAACTATTATTACCGCGATGCCGGAGTTATCAGATGGGGCAAAGGCTACGGTAGAGCTGATACGCAGATAAGAATTTCCAGAGGCGTCGAGTATATCAAATTTCTGCGATGTGCCTGTTTTTGCAGCTACCTTATATCCGTCGACATGCGCGTTTCTCGCTCCTCCTGTACCGCTGACGCCTTCTTCCAGAATTTCTGCCACTGTTTTTGCGACACTTTCTGAAATTACGCGCTTTTCTTCCGGAGAAGTATATTCTCTTATGGTGTTACCGTCAGAATCTGTAACGCGTGCGAGCAGATGCGGAGTTACGGATATTCCGCCGTTTGCCACTGTTGCAATTGCCGTCAGATGGTTAATTATACTTACCTTGAACCGCTGTCCGAATGACGCTGTTGCAAGTTCTGTCGAGCCTATTTTTTCCGGGTCGTGGAATATTGTTCCCGCCTCGCTCGGCAGATCTATTCCGCTCTTTTCGAGATATCCGAACCGCTCTACATAGTCGTAAAACGTCTCCGCACCCATGCGTTCCGCTATCTGCATCATTGTAGGGTTACACGACATCTGGAGTCCGTAGGCGAGGTTGAATCCGCTACCGTGTCCAGTGGTTTTATGGCATTTTATTCTCCAACCGCCGACACGATAGAAGCCATGGCAGGAAAATTTATCATTGACATGTGATGTACCGGAATCGAGAGCCGCACTTACCGTAACAATCTTAAAGGTCGAACCGGGCTCATATGTTTCGCTGACAGCTTTGTTGGACCACATGATTTCCATAAGCTCGCGCTTATATTTTTTATATTCGTCGCTCCCCTCCGTATAACCGCTTGCAAGCAGTTTTTCCGCGGAGACAGAATCAAGCTCGTACGGCGTATTCGGATTGAACGGCGACGAGGTCGCCATAGCGAGAATTGAACCGTCCGAGGTATTCATGACAATTCCTGTGACACGGTTCTGGACGCCGAATCCGACTCTCTCTTCTTCAAGAGACGATTCAAGAACTCTCTGGACATAGCTGTCAATTGTGGTTACTATGTTAAAACCGTCGACGGCTTCTTCTCTTGATATGTATCCGCCCGGGAGGGTATTACCGTTTGCATCCTTTGCGTACAAATAGTGACCGTCGGTGCCGCGGAGGATACTGTCATAGTAGTACTCGAGACCGTAAAGTCCTTGATTATCGCTTCCGGTGAATCCCAGAACATGCGCCGCAAGTGTGTTTTCCGGGTAGTACCTTGCGGCAGAGCTCTCTGTGATTACCATTCCGTAAAGTGAGTGTTTTTCAATCAGTGTGAGAACCGACTTGTATTCTTCCTCGTTTGCCGCCCTTTTTATCGTTACATCAAGCACCTTTGAGTTCGTTATTTTTTTCAGAAGCTGCTCGCGGTCAAGAGAAAATATTTCTGACAGACCGTCGGTTATCACCTCGGGGTAGTTTTTTCCGTCGCGCTTTGACACGAGGTGAATTTCACGCGGAGAAACACTTATTCTCCATGAGGTTTTTGTGGTTGCGAGGAGGTTCATGTTTGCATCGTAGATATTACCTCTGCGGGCACGTATTGCTGATGTAGTTGTAATTTCACTGTAAACCTTATCTTTGTAATAATCGTACTTTATGTATTGAATAGTAAACAGATTGATGATAAGATAAAAAAGGAAAGCCGAAAGGCAGATTGCAGTTATGCGCAATCTGCGGCTCCCGACGGTTTTGGTAGTTATTGTGGATATGCTTTCCTTCATATTCGATCCGCCCGAAAATAAAAAAATACAGCGATAGCCCGTGGACTATCGCTATATTATATTTCATTTTGCCGGAGGATATGAGTATCAAAGACTTGTTACGGTTATATCCCCATCGGTTATCTGCGGGTCAACGACCTCGGATGAAACTATGCCGCTCTCTCCGCCTCTGGAAATGCT
>CALDMI010000054.1 GCA_937914815.1 uncultured Clostridia bacterium | reverse complement strand
CGGTGCAGGTCACGGTGGCGTCCGAGGACGAGAGCGGCACGGTGCTCAAGATGACGCTCCGCGAGGGGAGAAACCGCCAGATACGCAAGATGTGCGAGCAGGCGGGGCTCACGGTACGGAGACTCTCACGCGTGTCGATAGGCGACCTGCGGCTCGACGGACTGCCGAGCGGAAAGTGGCGCTATCTCGACGAGCGGGAGGTCGAATACCTCTACAAGGCTACCGAGGGGTAAGAGCGCCATGTTCACAATAAAGCCCGTACAGAATGAAGAGGCGGCGCGGGACGCCGTCACCGCCTGTGGCGGAGAGTACATCCCCGGAGCGTTTGTCTACGAAATGAGAGATAGCGGGAGCGGCGCGCTCATGGGTGTCTCACAGTTTGACATCGGGGAGACCGGAGTAATTCTCACAGTCCTGCCGGAGTATAAGCACCGGGACGACCGGGAGGCAATGTTCATACTGCTCCGCTCCACGATGAATTTTATCGACATGTCCGGCGCGCATATCTGCCGCGCGCCATACTCTGCCGGAGACGGCGCACTGCTCCGCTCGGCGGGTTTCTCGGACGCCGGCGACTCCTACACATGCGACATGTCCGGGATGTTCTCGGGGCACTGCGGAGGGAAAGGCGCGGGAGGACGGTAATGTCCGCCGGAAATTCTCTTTCCTTTTAATTAAATATAAGAGCAGCGCGGACACCGCAAAATGCTGTGTCCGCGCCGTTTTTTTATATCTCTGTCAGTCCGCACAGCGGTCTGCAAGAAGGTTATGATACTTTTCGTAGAACTCTCCGTACCTCCCCTCGTCAAGTGCGTCGCGTATCTTCTGCATAAGCTCGTTATAGAAATAGAGGTTATGAAGAACCGCAAGGCGCATGCCGAGCGCCTCCTTTGCCTTGAAGAGGTGGCGGATATATGCCCTCGAATAATTCCGGCAGGCGGGACAATCGCAGCTTTTCGATATCGGGCGGGAGTCAAGCGTGTACTTTTCGTTCAGAAGGTTTATCTTTCCCTTCCATGTGAAGAGGTTGCCGTGTCTTGCATTCCGGCTCGGCATTACGCAATCGAAGAAATCGACGCCGCGGTACACCGCCTCGACAATATTCTGCGGGGTGCCGACGCCCATTAAATATCTCGGCTTATCGGCTGGCATATACGGCTCGACGGTCTCTATTATATGATACATCGTCTCCGCGTCCTCGCCGACGGCGAGACCGCCTATTGCATAGCCGTCGCACTCTATCTCCGATATGGCTTTCATATTCTCTATACGGAGGTC
>CALDMI010000053.1 GCA_937914815.1 uncultured Clostridia bacterium | reverse complement strand
TGTCTTCCTTCTTCTTGAAGGCACCGCCCATGCCTGCCTTAGCGTCCATTATCTCGCCGGCAAGTCTTTCAGCCATGGTCTTCTCACCTCTGGCTCTTGAATAAGATATTATCCAACGGAGACCGAGGGTCTGTCTGCGCTCTGCGCGAACCTCAAGCGGAACCTGATAGTTCGAGCCGCCGATACGGCGGGACTTGACCTCGAGCACGGGCATGACATTCTCAAGAGCAGCGGTGAAAACATCAAGCGCATTCTCTCCGCTCTTCGCCTCGATAGCCGCGAACGCGTCGTAAACTATCTTCTGGGCAACGCCCTTCTTGCCGTCGTACATAATGTTATTGATAAGCTTTGTTACAAGCTTGGAATTGTACAGAGGATCCGGCAATACGTCTCTTTTGGAAATCTGACCTCTTCTAGGCACTGTACTTCCCTCCTTCATTAAAATATGATATCATAGGTACTCGGACGTTACGTCCGTTAGTGCTCGTTTGCAAACGGTAGGTAAAACAATACCTCACAGCACGAGAGCACATCTTTACGCCGAAAAAGTTATACCCGATTACTTCTTCGGACGCTTTGCTCCGTACTTGGAGCGTCCCTGTTTACGGTTTGCGACACCCTGTGTATCGAGCGTACCGCGGATGATGTGGTAACGCACGCCGGGCAGGTCACGAACTCGTCCGCCGCGGATAAGAACAACCGAATGCTCCTGAAGGTTATGACCGATACCGGGGATATAGGAAGTAGCTTCCATACCGTTGGTAAGCCTTACACGGGCAATCTTACGGAGAGCCGAGTTAGGCTTCTTCGGAGTTACCGTGGTAACCTTGGTGCAAACGCCTCTCTTCTGCGGTGCGCTCTGGTCGGTCGCAGCGTTCTTGAGTGCGTTGAATCCGCGCTGAAGAGCGGGAGTCTTGGACTTGTACGCCTTGTCCGAACGACCCTGTTTTACGAGCTGGTTAAAGGTTGGCATTGTTTTCCTCCTTTCTCGCTTACTTGATTGGTGTCTCCGCAAAATATGCGGAGCAAGCACCCGCAAACAGGCATAACTCACCCTATTGCAGGTCTTTACCGCTATATTTTAGCATTGAAAGCCGGGTTTGTCAATAGATTTCTCAAAATTTACTTATAGAATAAATATGCGGGCGACATCTGCTGTCGCCCGCGTGTTTATGCATTTTTATCTTTTTCGCCTTTTTCGTCTCTATCCCTGTCGTCCGGCTCCCGGCGCGGCATTGTACCGGCGGCGACAGCCCTGTATACTCTCTCCGAGTTTTTCCTGTCGCGGTAGGCAAAGAAAGAGTCGGCGCGGGCGCGGTATTCGTCGCCCATTGCGAAGTTGTTGTTCACATACTCAAGGATCCTCGCGACGGTGCCCTCATAGTCTGTCTCCACCTCGCCGAAGCCCATTGTCCCGGCATCGAAATACCCCTTTGTGTACACCTGCCCCTCATAGAAGCTGTCACGGTCGAACTGCGCATAGACAACCGGGCGGCGCAGATAGGCAAAGTCAAAGACGGCGGAGGAATAATCGGTCACCACCATTGCGCTCCTCGCATAGATTTTCCTGTACGGGACACCTGAAAGAACTTTTACATTCTTTTTGTCGAAACCGAAAGCGTCAAGCGCGCGGGTGATGTTCGGGTGCGGGACGAACGCGAGCTTCAGCCCGCACTTTCGCAGAGCCGAAAGTATTCTTTCGTCCTTTGCAAGTGCCGAGTAGAAGCGGCAAAAGTCGCTCTTTGTGAATTTTTCAATGTCGTAATTCCAGTTCCCGCTCTCCTTGTCGTAGCCGGAGGAGAGACCGAGGCGCCATGTCGGCATGATTGTCACATACCGCGGCTTCTTCGCCCGGAGTCTGTCAAAGCGCGGGAATCCCGTCAG
>CALDMI010000052.1 GCA_937914815.1 uncultured Clostridia bacterium | reverse complement strand
CCGCCGAAGGCTCATAAACTTCTATGGGTTCTTCGCCTCCCACAGCGAGACCCCCGGCGTGCTATTCCGCCTTCGCCTTACAAACCTCTGTCGCAAAGGGATTTACCGAAAACTTTGCCCCGCCCGCATAGTCGCGCCACGCGACCGCAAGGCAGACCGTGTAGTAAACTATCGGTTGTATCGAGAACATGAAAATGTCAAGAAGGCTTGAAAGGAGCAGCGACATCACCGACATAAACAGCAGCGTCCTGAAAAGGTCGGGTTTTCTGAAAAACGGAATAAACGATGTCGCCCGGTAGAAAATATAGGCTCCAGCGCCGAGAATACCGCAGGCGCAGAGCATCTGCACCGCCGTGTTGTGGGCAAAGCGGGGGAAGGGATAGACCGGCGGGTCGGGGTCAAGACCGAAGAACCCGGCGCCGAACACCGGCGACTCCCGGAACCTCTCCATACAGTAGCTCCATATGTCAAATCGTCCGTTGTCCGAAATTCCGTACTTGAAATAGTCGGAGAACAGCTCGTATATCTTTTCCCGGAAGACAGCACACCCGGCGGCGAGTATCACCGCCCCCGCGGCAAGCAGTATCCGGAAGAGCTTTTTCCGCTTTCCCGTGACGCATACGGCGATAAACGACGCCCCATAGGTCAGAGCGCCGAAGAGCAGGGCATTTCGCGACATCGTCATAAGACAGCCAAACGCCGTGAGCGTCGCCATGACGAAATAATAAACCGCCGAGGATGTCCTCTCGCTCTCTGCCGCACCGTAGAACAGCATCGGGATGAGTACCGCGAGACAGACGCCGACCGTCGTCCATATCCCCCACCCGAGTATCATTCCGACCTTGTTTATCGAGCCGTCGATTATTATGTCGTCCGACGTGAGATAGAGGTTCAGCATCTCAAAAAGTATAACCCCGGCGATTAGCGATGTAACATAGGGGAGATACCGCCGCATGTCGCGCATGTCTCCGTCGGTTATCCCGTGGAAGAAGAGCGAGAAGTAGGTCCCCGCCTCAAGAAATCCGAGCAGCGCGCTCTGCCATACAAACGAGCGGGAGAACAGACCGTTCAGAAGAAACGCCGCGCAGAGTATTATGAGCGGCAACATCGCCGGCGTGTCCCGGAAATTTATCCGCCGGAATATCCGGTTTTTAATAAGCCAGAAGAGCATGCCCGCGGCGAATATCAGAACGAGCAGGATAACGACGACGAGCCGCCAGCCGACAAAATAGTAATCGGTGAACGACGGCACCCCCGGCGAGTGCTGCGGGGTCACCTGATAGGTGAAAGTCACGAGGAATATTATCCCGTGGCGGAAGCTCTCGCAGAAGAAGAGCGACGCCGTGAAAAGAAGAATATTCAGTACGTTGAAATAGTATTCAAGACCGGTTACATGCCCGATAAGCACTATCGCGGCATTGACGGCGGGATAGAGATACCCCCCGTAGAACGAGCGCGCCGCCGTGGCGAGGCTTTTTTTCATATTGCCCTCCGAAAAAAACTTACATTCACCTGATTTTACCACACTATCAACAAAAATGCAAGTCCGCCCCGCCGCCTATTGCTTTTTATCTGCCCTTGTGCTATAATTCAGTCATGCGCCTGCGCACTCCGCGGGCGAGAGAACAATGCCAACCTTTCTTTGGAGAAACTATGAAGATAATACTTTGCGGTGCGGGAAGAGTAGGCGAGGGGCTTGTCGACTCCCTCTCCGCGGAAAATCACGACCTTGTCGTCATCGATACTGACGGCGAGGCTATCGAAAGTGTAACAAACAGATACGACTGCATGGCGCTGCGCGGCAACTGCGCGTCAATGAATGTCCTGCGCCAGGCAGGAGTTGCAGACGCCGACCTCCTGATAGCGACGACCGGAGTCGACGAGGTAAACCTCCTCTGCTGTATCACCTCCCGGCTGATAAACCCCTCTATCCATACGATAGCGAGGGTCAGCAGCCCGGAGTACTCGGAGCAGGCGTATGCGATGGGCGCGGACTTCGGTCTCTCCCTGACCTTCAACCCGGACGGCGCGGCGGCAGAGGAGATAGGCAGGCTTCTGCGCTTCCCGGGATTCCTGAAGCGTGATACCTTCGCCCGCGGAATGGTTCAGATAGTTGAACTGAAAATAGACGAGGACAGCCGCCTCTGCAACGTCGCCCTCTACGACATGAACACGATAATCAGAAAAAAAGTGCTTGTCTGCGCCGTCATAAGAGACGGGCGGGCGACTATCCCGTCCGGAAACTTCGTCCTCCGCGAGGGTGACAGAATATTCGTCACCGCGCCGACAGAGGTTCTTTCCGACCTTCTGAACGCCCTCGGTATAGTCACCCACAGGGCAAAGAATGTCGTCATAGTCGGCGGCAGC
>CALDMI010000051.1 GCA_937914815.1 uncultured Clostridia bacterium | reverse complement strand
TCATGAACGAGCTCTCGATAATCTTCAACAAGATGGGGATAGATACCCTTGAGGTTCTCGAGGCTGCAGGAACAAAGTGGAATTTCCTGCCGTTCCGTCCCGGTCTTGTCGGCGGGCATTGCATAGGTATCGACCCCTATTACCTTACCTATCGTGCAGAGCAGTTCGGATATCACAGCCAGATAATTCTCTCCGGTCGCCGTATTAATGACGATATGGGCAAGTATGTTGCGGAGCAGACTGTAAAGCAGCTTATAAAGGCTGATAAGCCTATCCGCACGGCGAAAGTCGGATGCCTCGGCATAACCTTCAAGGAGGATTGCCCGGACGCCCGCAACAGCAAGGTAAACGATATTCTGAAAGAGCTTCACGAATACGGTATTCAGCCTATTGTCTGCGACCCGGTAGCCGACGCACCGGACGCGAAGAGATTTTACGGAGTTGACCTTGTTCCGATTTCGGAATTCAAGGACCTTGACTGCCTCATAATCGCGGTCGCACACAAGGAATTCAAGGCGCTGACAAACGAGGACATCGCGAAGATGTTCAAGGATGAGCCGAACGGCAATAAGGTCATAGTCGATGTCAAGGGCGTGCGCAACAAGAAAGAGCTCCTTGACCTCGGATACAAGTACTGGAGACTGTAATCATGGGATATAAACACCTTGAATTTCCGAAAGGATCGCTGTTTCTCGTAACAGGGGGAGCCGGGTTTATCGGCTCCAACCTCTGTGAGGCTATTCTGAACCTCGGTTACCGCGTCCGTTGCCTTGACGATCTGTCGACGGGTAAGCAGAAAAATGTGGATATGTTCCTTGATAATCCGAATTACGAGTTTGTAAAAGGGGATATCAAGGATCTCGATACATGCATGAAAGCCTGCGAGGGCGTGGACTATGTCCTCAATCAGGCAGCATGGGGCAGCGTGCCCCGCTCGCTCGAGATGCCGCTCTTCTATTGCAGAAACAATATTGAGGGCACTCTTAACATGCTTGAGGCGGCGAGACAGAACGGAGTCAAAAAGTTTGTATACGCCTCCTCGTCGTCGGTTTACGGCGACGAGCCAAATCTCCCGAAAACCGAGGGAAGAGAGGGAAATCTTCTTTCCCCATATGCTCTGACGAAGAGATGCGACGAGGAGTGGGCGAAGCTCTATACAATGCACTACGGGCTTGATACCTACGGTATGCGGTATTTCAATGTGTTTGGCAGACGGCAGGACCCGAATGGTGCATATGCCGCCGTTATACCGAAGTTTATCATGCAACTTATGAGGGATGAGGCGCCGACGATAAACGGAGACGGCGGACAGAGCCGCGACTTCACATATGTGGAAAATGTCATAGAGGCAAATCTGAAAGCATGTCTTGCACCGCATGAAGCAGCCGGGCAGGCATTCAATATAGCCTACGGTGGCAGAGAATATCTCATCGATATATATCACACGCTCACAAAGGCGCTCGGAAAGAATATAGAGCCCAATTTCGGACCCGACCGCAAGGGCGACATAAAACACTCAAACGCCGATATTTCAAAGGCAAGAAAATTGCTCAGATACGATCCCGATTATGACTTTGCCAAAGGACTTAACGAGGCTATCGAGTGGTATAGGGAGAATTTGTGACATAGGTGCTGCGAGGGTACTGGCGGTACCTGTGTCGTTTCTCTCGTATTTGTCATATCAACTCAGCTGAAAGGTGAATGATCACAGTGATGGATTACAGACCGCTGGTTTCGATAATTATTCCTGTATACAAGGGCGCAAATTACATGAGAATTGCCATTGACTCAGCTCTGGCACAGACCTATGAAAATACAGAGGTAATAGTCGTAAATGACGGGTCGCCTGACGATGGGGCGAGCGAAGAGATAGCTCTTTCATACGGCGATCGGATCAGGTATTTCAAAAAGGAAAACGGCGGTTGTGCATCTGCTTTGAATTTCGGAATATCAAAGATGCGCGGCGAGTGGTTTTCGTGGCTCTCGCATGACGATGTGTATGAGCATAACAAGATAGAACGGGAGCTTGCATGTGTTACCGCAAATCAGCTGAACCCACACAATACAATCATATCCTGCGAAGCAAAGATAATCGATGAAAACGGCGAAGAGATCAGC
Source organism: uncultured Clostridia bacterium (assembly GCA_937914815.1). Taxonomy (GTDB): domain Bacteria; phylum Bacillota; class Clostridia; order Oscillospirales; family CAG-272; genus UBA1740. The sequence continues at coordinate 5,391 of CALDMI010000051.1, read as the reverse complement.
CACCCAAGCGCAAAGGACATAGGTTTTTATAGCAGTGACTCCTTTGTCAAGCGGGTGCTGTTCGGTTCGTCTCTAAACGGGTGCGGATTGCTCATCCCAAAGGATGTAATTTGCCGTGTCGGAGAGTTTTCTGCCGGATTGAAATTCATACTCGATAAGGAATACTGGATTCGCGCGGCTTTGTCAGGTGCTGATCTTTACCGTATCGGAAACGAACAGCTCGTTATGAACAGAGTTCACCGTGCGCAGGTCACTGTCAGAGAGGCGGGAAGCTACGCCGAGGAGACGGCAAAGGTCGCGGATGCACTTTTTGATAAGGTAGTGTCTGACGGACGAACGGAAGTAATAAAAGATTTTTATGTCTACTCGGTCATAAATAAGCAACGGGAACTCGGCAAAAGGTACAAGGGTGAGCTGAGATCGCGTGACGCGTTCGGAATAAAGCTCGCGATGTATGCGGGGATTCTCAGAATGAAAAAACAACTAAGGGGCATTGCCGCAAAATTATACTGGAAGATTGTCCGCAATCGAAAGAACGGTTGAATTTATGAGAGTTTTACAGGTCAATGCGGTGAACAAAATATCGAGCACGGGCAGAAGCTGCAGCGAGATTGCGGATTATCTGACCGGCATTGGCGATGAGTGTTTCACCGCATATTCCGTCGGACCGCAAAGCAATAACGCTTTTTGTATATCTCCCGCGTGGGAATGTAAGCTCCACGCTTTTCTTTCGCGCGTGACCGGAAAGCAGGGGTATTTTTCGCCCGTATCTACATCGAAATTTTTTCGCCTGATACGGCGGATGAAACCTGATGTCGTACACCTGAGAAATATGCACGCGAACTATCTGAATATTAACAGAGTTCTCCGCTATCTTGCGAAACATGACATAGCAACAGTTGTCACATTGCATGACTGCTTTGTATATACCGGGAAATGCACGCATTATACATCGATTGGGTGCGACAGGTGGCAGAGCGGATGTCATGATTGCCCGAAGCTAAAATGTGATAATCCCAGTTGGTTTTTCGACCGCACGAGAAAGATGTGGTATGACAAAAAAAACGGGTGGAGTGCAATTCCGCGCCTCGCCGTTATAGGCGTGTCCGACTGGATTACCGGCGAGGCGAAAAAATCGCCCATGTTTGCAAGGGCAAAAATCATTGAGCGGATATACAACTGGATAGACCTTGATATTTTTCGTCCGGAAAGCGACGTGGCGGCGAAAGAAAAACTCGGGCTCACCGGGAAGAAGATAATTCTCGGAGTCGCGAGCGGGTGGAGCAACAACAAGGGGCTCGACGGTTTTATTTCTCTCTCAGAGAGGATAAATGACGACGAGCGGATAGTCCTTGTAGGTAATATGCCGGACATAGTGCTTCCGGACAATATCATATCCGTGCCGGCAACGGCTGATGTCGGGGAATTGGTTACCTACTATAATGCGGCTGATGTATTTCTGCAACTGTCTGCGGAGGAAACCTTCGGAAAGGTGGTCGCAGAGGCTATGGCATGCGGGACACCGGTTGTGACGAATACCGGCACGGCAAATCCGGAGCTTTTGGACAACTTATGCGGAGCCGTGGTGGAGCGCAACGCCGATGTGGATGAAGTTCTGACTGCGCTCAGAGAAGTATTGCAAAAGGGAAAAGAGAATTACGCGTCACACTGCCGTGAAAGGGCGGAAAAAATGTTTGATAAGAGCAAAAACACAGCCGCGTATCGTGCGGTTTATTCGAGCCTTATCGGGGAGGGAGCAAATTGACAGTATTTATCGTTTATATTTTTTTGGTTTGCTTCCCGGCATTTATCTGCGCATACGGTGGGAATATAAGTCGGATAAATTATCGGAAAAGCCGTGCACTGACGCTCCTTATACCGATAATCTATCTCACTCTTATAATGGGACTTAAAAATTCGAGCGTCGGAACAGATACAGTGAGATATGTAGATAAGTTCTTGTCCTATCGCTATCAGAATCTGAAGAGCCTGTTTTCCGACGGATATGTGTACGGTTTCTATATCTTCAACAAGGTCATGTCATACATCGCGCCGACGAATTACACGGTGTATCTCTCGACGATAGCGGTATTTGTCGGCATCTCGATATACCGTTTTCTCCTTAACAACTCGGACGACTATTGCATGAGCCAGATTATGCTCCTCTCTCTTGGCTTCATGTTTTTCTTTATGACAGGCATAAAACAGACCATTGCTATGAGTATTCTGATGTATGCCTATACAGCTCAAAAGGAGCGGAAATATCTCAAATTTCTGCTTCTCACGGCTCTTGCCGCTACATTTCACACCACGGCTTTGATATTTGTTTTCATACTTCCGTTCAAGATAGTCAAATTCAGAAAATCCATGATCGTTGTTGCGCCTGCTATGATAGCGCTTGCATATGTTTTCCAGAAGAGAATATTTGAGTTTTTCTCATCAATTTTGCTTGATGATATGTATGATGCATACGGTACAAGCTATATATCAAGTGTAAATATCACGGGATTGCTTATACAGATTGTTATTTTTGCGGTGTCGATAATACTTCTTTGGAAATCATTAAAATGGGACGATGAGGCAAGTCATCTGATCTCGATTTATGCCATCGGAATGGCTTTTCAGGCAATGACAGGTGCTATGGGCGAGTTTTTCCGCATAAGTATGTACTTCAGTATAATCGGCGTAATACTGCTTCCAAAGGCGCTCGGGAGACTTAACAGACGGTACCGTGCTCTCGTCTCCTTCGGGATTTGCATTGTTTTTATAGCCTATTTTGTGCTCTTCAGCTCGAGGGGAAGCGGCGTTCTGCCGTATAAGTTCTTTTGGGAGTAATCCGTTTATGGGAAAGATATATTATCTCGGATTTTATGACACTTCGGAAAACAGGTCGGAGAACAGAAACTGCGTCCTCGCCGCGACAAATAAGATGACATATATAATCGAGGCTATTGAAAAATGCGGTCATGCCGTGGATGTCATCTCCGCGTCACATACTATGAACCCCGTAAAATACCCCGCAAAATGCGTGAAAATAGGCGAGAAAAGCAGGTTGCACCTGTTTGCTACTCTGCCGTGGGGGAACCGGATAAAACGGGTCATAAGCCGGAGGTATTCCTTAAGGGAGGTATACCGTTTCGTTGTCAGAAATCTCACTGCCGATGATATTCTGATAGCCTATCATTCGGTCGCATATATGCCGCTTATTGAAAAGGCAAAAAAGAAAGTCGGTTTCAGACTGATACTCGAGGTGGAGGAGATTTATGCGGATGTCACCGGACGGGCAGCGGACAAGGTAAAGGAGGAAAAATTCTTCCGCCTTGCGGACTCGTATATCTTCCCAACCGCACTTCTTGATGACAAAATAAATACGAAAGATAAGCCGATGACGCTTATCCACGGCACATACAAGGTCGAGCCGGAGAGGGAAAATAACATTTTCCCGGGTAGCGGAAAAGCAGGAGTACACAAAACCGTTCACTGCGTTTACGCAGGGACCTTTGACCCCAGAAAAGGGGGCGCAACGGCGGCGGCGGCGGCGGCGCATCTCCCTGTTGGCTATCATATACACATTTTAGGCTTCGGCAATGAGGCGGATACACAATCCATCAAAAATACAGTCGACAGCGTTTCAAAAAACGCCGCCGCAACGGTCACATATGACGGTCTGCTCTCCGGCGAGGAGTACATAAAATTTATTCAGCGCTGTGACATAGGGCTCAGCACTCAGAACCCGGACGCGGCATTCAATGCCACCTCTTTCCCGTCAAAGATACTCTCATATATGGCAAACGGCTTGCGTGTAGTGAGTATTCGCATACCCGCCATTGAGGGCTCTGCCATCGGGAAATATATGTATTACTACGACACGCAGACGCCGGAGGAGATAGCGCGGGCTATCATGTCTGTCGATATGAACGACGGGTATGACGGCAGAAAAATAATATCGGAGCTTGACTCTGAATTTCGCAATGATATTGCCCGGTTACTGGAGAGTGAACAATGAATTTGATCCTTTTTTTTGACAAAGCAATCAGAAAAATTCAAAATGAATATCGCAAGTATGTTTTTCGTAAAAAAATCGGATGCAAGCATAAGGATTTTTCAATAGTTGGAAAAATTACGCTGATAAATTGCAATATAAAACTCGGTCACCATGTTACGATTTATCCGGATGTTATGCTTTTTGGAGATGGACTCATTGATATAGGCGATAATGTCGATATAGGAAACGGTACAATGGTATATGCTTCAAAAGCGGGCGGCGGGGTCTCTATCGGCAAAAATACCTTGATAGCGGCTCAGTCTTACATCATTGATGTGGATCATGGAACTCATGCGGGAGAATTGATCCGTAATCAGAAGAACACGGTAGCGCCGGTCACGATAGGCGAGGATGTCTGGATCGCGGCAGGCTCAAAAATTCTGAAAGGTTCGCACATTCATGACGGTGCGATTATCGGTGCGGCAAGTCTCGTAAAGGGAGAGATACCCGAGAATGCCATTGCCGTCGGAACCCCTGCGAAGGTTATAAAGTTCAGGAATGAATCGTAAAACAGGCGTTATACTCTCATATGTAATGATGATATTCGAGGTGTTGTCAACTCTTTTGCTCACCCCGTTTATAATAAGAACCCTCGGGCAGGCGGAATACGGAGTATACAAGCTTTCAGCCTCTGTTGTCGCATATCTTCTGCTTCTTGATCTCGGCGTCGGCAATGCGATAACGCGCTATATCGCGAAGTTCCGGGCTTGCGGAGAGCATGAACAGTCGCGCAAATTCCTCGGCGTTGCGACGATATATTACGCTGTAATAGCGCTCATCGCCGTTATTGCGGGAATTGCCCTTATATTCGTTTTCCCGTATGCCTTTGCAAAGGGGCTTACCGAGGAGGAGATAAAGCTCGGACAGACGCTCCTGTTCATAACAATGTTGAATGCGGCGGTGACTCTCGGTACGGCGGCATACAATAATGCAATCATTGCATATGAGCAATTTGCCGTTTCAAAGGGAGCTTCGATAGTACAGATAATTCTCCGCGTCGGGCTGACGCTCGTAATGCTGAAATGCGGTTTCGGTAGCATTGGTATTGTTACCGTTAACCTTATAATGACCGTGCTGTGCAGAGGATTTTTCGTTTTCTATGTTATGTTCCGGATAAAACTTCGCCCCAAGTTCAAGGAAATAGAGTTAGGCTTTGTAAAAGAGATAGTAGTATACTCATCTATGATACTGTTTCAAATGGTAGCGACACAGCTGAACTCTACGGTGGATCAGGTTCTGATAGGTTCGCTCGTGGCATCGTCGTCCACTATATTGGCGGTTTACAGTGTCGGCACACAGGTGGTGCAGTATTATCAGTCGATAGGAAGTGCATTTACCGGAGTGCT
>CALDMI010000050.1 GCA_937914815.1 uncultured Clostridia bacterium | reverse complement strand
GTCGTGAAGTGGCGCGGGATAAGCGAGACCGTCGGGTCTATTATATCCTCCTTCGTCATGAAGGATTGTGCTATCTTCGAGAAGAAAGGATAAAGGATTACATAGGAGATACCGAGCATCATTATGAAGCGGAAGATGTTCACAAGCACCTTTATCCACGTGTTGGAGGTGGTGAGCTTCTTCTTGAGTCTCTGCCAGAAGTTCAGCTTTCCGTCGTAATCGACCTTCAGCGAATGCTTGGTATTCTTTTTAATTGTTACATTACTGTCCATCGTCACACCTCCTTAATCTCTTCTCTGATAGAATATAAACGAGGAGATGATGCCGGCGACAGCCGCGATAAGAAGTATTATAGCGAGGAAATAAATCCATGCCATAGTCGTCGCCCTGCCGGGATAGGATTCTCCCATCTTGGTTATATAGGTCATCATGGTACTCGACTGACGGGTGAAGCAGTCTATCATCGTATAGATCGCGTTGACAAGTATCATGGGGGATATCATCGGGAAGGTTATCTTCCAGAAGGTCTCCCACCCTGTCGCGCCCTCTATCTGGCACGCCTCGTATATCGAGGGGGATATGGACTGAAGTCCCGCGAGGAATATCAGCATCTGGACGCCGGAGTAGTTTATTATGTTATAGACGCTGTTTACAAGGTCCACGACATATGTAACGAGCTCGCCGCCGACCTTCATATCCTTGAACAGCTCCTTGACATCAAGGGCGGATATGAACTGCGTCGCACCGGAAGAGCCGGAGCCGTCGTCTATCGTACCGCTGTTTATCGTTCCACCTATGCTCTCCATAAGTCCCGTGGATATTATGACCGGGACGAAGAATATCGCGCGGAAGAGCGCACGCCCGAGCATCTTCTGGTTCAGGACCACGGCGACGAAGAGTGAGAATATCAGTATCGCGGGGACCTGAAGAACAAGCCCCTGAATACTGTCAAGCAGCGTCTGCACGAAGTCCGGCGAGCCGGTGAACGCATAGACATAGTTTTCAAAGCCTATGTAATCGTAGACATACGTTTCCGACGCGGGAACGTACACGCGGTTCGCCACGGTGAGCCAGAGAGAGTCAAGCAGGATGGGAAGATAGATAAGGAGAATACCGAGGATGAACGGAAGCACAAACAGGTATCCCGAGCGCGCCTTACGCGCGTCGAGCGAGACTCTGTGACGGCGCTTCTTCTGAACAGTAGCCACATTTTCGTTACTCATTGCTCTCTCCTCCTTATCCTATTCTTACATACTCATATCTTCCGAGCGTGTAGGTATGCCCGGAGTCAAGAGTTACATTTACGGTGAAGATATTGTAGTTCAGTATGAATGACACCTCGTGCTCGCCGTCGGAATATGTGACCATGACGACATTGCCGTTATAGCAGGTGTAATCGGTGAACTTATAGTCCCTATCAAGTGCGAAGGAATCCGTGATATAGGAGTACTGCGACTTATAGTCTATCTCCGAGATATCAAGGACATATGGGTTCTCGGATGTGCCGGGGTACTCTGCCGTATACTCGGCTATCACGGCGTCTATCTCCGCGAGGAACTCATCGCCGAGCTCGGACACATCGAGGCGGAGGACATCGGCAAACTGCGAAAGCAGCGTGTCACGGTTATACGTAACCTTTACGCCGCGACCGATGTTTGCGGGGTCGCCCTTCATCTCACGGAACGCCTCGTCTATTCTCTCAGCCGACTGTGAACGGAGGAGAGAGACTATCTCTGCCTTCAGTCTCACATAGTTTGCTGCCGACTCAGATTCCTCAACCTGTCTCTCTGCCTTCAGGACAACATGGTTTGTTATCTCGTAGGTCTGCAGGTCGCGAAGGACGCTGTTCAGCTCTCCGTAGGTTGTGAGAATATTGCTGTACCAGTTATCGTAGTCAACTCCGTAATAATCGCTGAGGTCCTCGTCATCTTTCATCTCCGCGGAGTTCTGCGCGCAGAGTATGTAATAGAGGTACGCGCCGTTCTCTATCGAGCGGAGCAACTCATACTCGGGCGAGCCCGCGTAGTTTATCGGGGAGCCGGCATAATTCACATACCCATGAAGCACCATGCCGATGAACGGCACGGCATATGACGCGTATCTGAAGTGGCTGGAGTCCGTCGCGATATTGAGGATATGAGAGGCATATTTCAGCGTATACGCATTTCCGCTGTCGACCATGATGTCATAGCCGGAGGTGTTCTTCACTCTCGCGAGGAGGGCGAGAACATTACTCATGGACTCTTCACGGTTTATGGGGTCCTTCTCGTCGAAGTTCGAGTTGAGGTCAGAGCCGAGAGTCGAGAACGAAATCGATTTCAGGGCGTATTTTGAATACTGACTGTCGAACTTTGAATAGAGGTTATCGAGAGAGTCGGAGGAGATAACGAGCGAATAGGAGGAGGCGAACTCCTGCGCCACGGACTCGTATATCTGCTTTGACGCATAGCGGTTATCAACCATGCGGGAGACATTGCCGCGCACGGATATACCGTCAAAGAGCGAGGTACGGTTGATATACTGCATATCGAAGTCGGGATATACGCCGAAGTGATATCCGTCCTTCTCGCTCACCGTTGCGGCGGTGCTTACAAGATCGGAAAATCCGCTCTTTCCTCCGCAGGAGCGCTGCCATTTCAGGCGCGTCGGATAGGTCGCGTCCATACCGCCGTTAGTAAATCCGGTCAGGCGGAAGTTGATATTCTTTATCGCCTCAACCTCGGATATGAGCGCCTCGTACTTTTCCGCCGTGGCGATATACTGCTCACGGAGGGTTACATCATCCGTTGCCTCTGCATCTGCCCTGCTCTTCTCTGCGAGGGCGGCGAGATACTCCTTCGGCGCGGAGAGCTGCTCATACATGCTCGCCACATCGTCAAAGGTCGTAAGCGGTACCGAAACGGTTATCGGGAATGTGAGAATCTTCTTTATTACATCCATAGCTCCGAGAGCCTCGATGTAAAGCGGGATGTCTCCGCTCACCGTTTCGAGCTTTGTAAGCTCTCCGCGGGATTTCAGATAATTCCGGTAGCAGGTCGCCATGCCGACATAGCTCGCGGGATAGTAGCCCGCGCTACCGTAGGAGGCAACCGATTTCTCGCCGACGGTATCGTCGGTAAGCATTGTTATTCTCGTCACATAGGAGCCCGTATACTTTGATTCGGAGACCATTGTATAGACCGCGGAGGTTCCGGGGAGCGAATAGTCATCCGAGGGGTACGGGTTATAGCGCGCATACGCATTCGCGTACTTGTTCTGCGATCCTCCGGACTCATAGCAGAGGGAGGCAAGAGCCGCGCCCTCTTCAAGTATCGCAAAGTAGCCGTTGCTCACCTCGTTCACGCCGTATATACGGTAGGTACGCTCGTTTGCATTCACGGTATTCACGACACCGTACACCGGCATCGTTATCTGCTGACGGTGCTGTCCGGTTATGTTCGAGTAACAGTAGTCGTTGCCGTACACGGGGGAGTTCAGCGAAACGCCGACCTTCTTCGTATCAGAGTAGAAGTCCGAGAAGTTCATAACGGTTCCCGAGCCGTCGGGATAGAAGATATATCCGTCGTTTGTCATATCTCCGGCACCGAAGTAGCGCACGGGGATAATTGAAGTGAGGGTATATACCGTCTCGTCGAAGTTTATCGAGCTCGCCGGGAGGCGTATGGACAGGGAGCCGTCCGAATTGAAGGTGTACTCAAGGGCACAGCGTACAACCGGCTTCTGCTCGCTGTCATCCGTATATCCGCATCTCTCCTCGTCCTCATACATCATTGTGAACGTGTAATCCGGGCAATAGGTGGTTATGAGCGCGGAGTCGGATCTCTTCTGTGCGACGACGGCGTCACGCCTGTACTCATAGATTGCCGTCGTTCCGTCGTTTTCCTTTGTTACCGGGTACTGCTCGTATATGCTGTTTGCTATATCGGTAGCGCCGGTCGCATTGTGGCGGACGGGGGTCTTCTGGCTATAGGGGTTGGTTATAAGTCTTATTGCACGGACAACCGCCTCCATAGCGTCGAATACATCCTCGTCATGCACGGTCGCGGTATAGAGTGCCTGCATCTCATTAAGGTAGGATTTCAGCGCGGTGATGTCGACGCAGCCGTAGGCATACGACTCATACTCGTCATTATCGAAGAAGGAGAAGTCTGTATCGGTATCTCCCTCATCGCGGCAGTACTCGTCAAGATAGGTGACAAGCGTCGCGACCATGGGCTTTAAGATATTGTTCTCAAAGCTGTCCGAGAGTATCATTCCGGGAAGGAGGAAGCGCACCGAGGTATCGCCGAGAGCGTAATTCACGCGGATACCGCCGACAATACGCTTCACATCTATCTGGCACTCCTCTGCCGCCCATCTCGTGCTTCCGTAATCGTACTTGTTCGCGGGGTTCGCAGTCTCGAAGAAGGACGCGGTTATCTGGCTCATGAGAGTGCGGCGGTTATCAAGCGAGAGCTTTCGTCCATTCGATGTATAGCCGACATCGTAGGGGTTGCTCGTAAGTATCTGACCTGTGAGGTTATTCACATAGTAGAGAACACCGGTATAGCGGTTCACATACATCGTATATGTTCCGTTCGCGGAATTCACCGCCATGAGATAGCCCTTTCCGAGCTCGTAAGTCAGCATTTCCTCTGCCGAGGAGAAGTTGTAGTCAAGAGCCGCGGAGACGACAGCCTTTATCTCGTCGTCTGTAAGCTTTTCTTCCGTATACACGGTGTCGGAGTATGCCGCGTCCGCACGGAGCGGGACAACCGCGGCGAATATTCCGAATACCATGACAAGAGCCAAAGCAGTCGATATTATTCTATTTTTAATCATATCTTTACCTCCTGCCAAAGCTATATCCTGTTCCCTATTTCCGTGAATATCGAGGCGATGAAGGTCACCATCTGGATAACAAGATTGGAGAACAGCATTGCGACGAACATTATTACCGCCATCGCAACTATTGTGAATATGGTTATCAAGAAATTCTTTCCGAGCGAGTAGTCATGCGTTACAAGCATACCGAAGAAGAGAAGGTATCCGACCCAGATATATCCGAACACAACAAGGAGGTTTACGATAGAGCCCTCACTCGTCGTAAGGATATTCGTAAGGATGGTCGAAAGAATGACGAACGCGGGGAGAGGAGCGAGAGAATAGCAGGTCGCGATAACTATATCGCGGAACGAGCCCTCGCCGTCAAAGAGCGTCGTCAGGCACCAGTTCGAGACACACCAGAGAAGGACAGGCACCGTCACGGCGATGATCTGTACGAAGATCGTGCTGTATTCGCCCTTCGGGTTGAAGACATAGCCGCGCCCAATGGACTGGTAGAAGAACGCGAGAATCGTGGCGACGAGAATCGTCGTCGCGGCGCGGACCGAACCGCGCTTCTCATGCTTCAGATCCCAGAAGCCGTCGAACGGGTGGACCATAAGGTGGAAGCCGTACAGCAGCTCCTCCCAGTAGGTCTTCTTTCCTACTTTAAGAGAGGTTGCCTTGTTCTTGCGCTTTGCATAGCCGAGGAACTTTGCTATAAGGACTATCAGAGCTATGACGCCGACAAGTATTAGAAGAAGCCATTTCTGGAGGACGTCCTTACGCGTCTGAGAGAAGGCATCCGAATAATACTTTGTCTCATAGGCGTTGGAGAGCATATCCATTGCTTCCTCATATTTGCCCTGGCTGTAAAGCGCCTTACCTATTCCTATATAAGCGAGGTCGAAGTTATTGTTTCTTGTCAGGACATCCTGCCAGTAGGCTATCGACTCGGAATAGTTATGAGCATTTTCATTTGAGAGTGCGCTCATTATGGTGTTGCAGTACTCGGTGGGAGTATAGACCGTAATCTTATATCCGGTGACGGCGTTATCGAGCGTCACGAAATAGTAGACGCCGTCTATCACCTGATAGGATATCGAAACGAGCTTCTCCGCGTTTCCGAGCTGGTCACCCGTATCGCCGTAGGCGAAGAGGAGGTTACCGTTCTGGTCGTAGGTGAAAAACCTCGAACGCTTTGAGTCCACTATCGTCCATGAGTACTCGGCGCCTATCGCGATATCGATTATCGTCGACACCTCGGATGCCTCGAGCACATCCACTTCCCCGCCGGGGTCAAAGAATCCGTTACGCTTCATTATCTGTGCACCGGCGGAGTTCAGCTTCTTTACAGGAGAATAAGTCGCTCCCTTAGACTTTATTGCGGCGAGCTGCTGTGCCTTATCGACCTTATCGGAGGTCACATATATGAAGCCGTCCTTATCAACGGTTATATTATTGTAGGAAACCGAGATATTACGAATGGACGCCTGCTGCTGTTCCTTGCTCTGGAACTTACGCCATATCATCTCGATAAGGTTATACGTAACCTTCTGTGCTCCTATGAAACCGGTAAAGCCGCCGTTTTCCGACATGACTATAACGCCCTCATAGCACTGTGTCGAGACTATGAAAATTCTGCCGTAGAGGTCTACCGCTATCGCAGTGGGAACAAACGCAGAGGAAGCAAGGACATTGTCCGAGGGCTTCTCTATCGTTTTCTCATATGCGAGGGTCTGACGGTTGAAGATTACTATTCTCTTGTTGCCTGTATCGCAGACGTATATGCGGCTCGAGCCGTCTACCATGACGCGCGAATCGGTGACATAGAGTCCCTCGGGCTTCGAGAGCTTCTGCACCTTTCCGTTCTCGTCGGTATATGACTGGATGACGCCGGACATGCGGAAGTACTTATCGAGGACGACTATACGGTCGTTTCCGGTATCGGCGATGTAGACGTTTCCGTCCTCGTCCGTGAAGAGGTCGGAGGACGCGGCGAGCGGAGTGTCTCCGAACTCACCGCCGGTTATGCCCATATCAGCCGAGACATAGGAATTGTAGACCGAATATGCCGTCGGGGATTTCAGTGCCTCGCCGTCTATCGAATAGGTGTAGGTATCGTAGGGCTCGAATGCCGCGACGCTCACGGCGCCGAGCACGGTCAGAAGCACGAGCGCAAGCAGAAGAGCTTTTATGAGTATATTCTTTTTCATCCTCTGCCTCCTTTAATCCTTCATACCCGAAGAGCCCATCGTCTCGATTATCTGGCTCTGGTTTAAGACGAATACCAGTATCGGAACGAGCATCATGACGACCGTAGCAGCCGCGCCGGCGCCCGAACGGGCTATACCGCCGGAAACTATCTGCTGTATCGCGTAGTTGAAGGTCTTCAGCTCCTCCGAATGAATGTAAATCGACGAACCGGAGTTCCAGAGGTTCTTGAAGCACTCGATTATAAGCGTCAGCCATGCGGGCTTTACCATAGGCATCGCTATTGTAAGGTAAGTGCGGAACTCGCTCGCGCCGTCGAGACGCGCGGACTCAAGAACCGTATCCGGAACGGAGGTCTCCATGAACTGCTTCATAAGGTAAAGACCTATCGTCGTCGCCATAGAGGGGACGATTATCGAGAGGTAGGTATCTATCCAGCCGAAGGCGGAAAGGATTATGAAGTGAGTCACCTGGTTTACCGTCGAATGGAACATAAGGGACATGACGATTACCTGGAATATCGCGTTTCTGCCCGGGAAGCGGAGCTTCGCAAGAGAGTACGCCGCCATGGAGGCGAAGATAAGGTTTCCGAGAGTACCGCATATCGTTATGAACACGGTGTTGAATATGTATCTCGAGAACGGCACCCACGAGTCGCTCATGAGGGTGAACAGATCCGAGAAGTTTTCAAACGTAGGGTTTATGACGTAGAAGCGCGGGGGGAACATGAAGAGTTCGTCCAATGGCTTCAGTGACTGGATGACGACATAGTACATGGGGAGGAACATGAAGGCACCCAGAATGGTGAGCATTATCGTTATACCGGTATCGCCGCCGGCAGAACGGTTAAGCACGACCCTGTGACCCCGGGTACGGAGCTTTTTATCTTTTGCCATCTTATGTACCTACCTTTGCCAATGCTTTCTTGATGATGATGTTACATGAGAACATGATAACGAACAGCACGACAGCGATAGCCGAGGCGTATCCGACCTCGTAACGGGAGCCGCCGTAGTCATCAAGATGGTGCATTATCGTATGCGCGGCATAGTCGACCGACGGGAATCCGCAAAGAGCGGTAACGATAGCTCCGAAGCCGAAGGAGGAGGTTATCGAGAGGACCGCGCCGAACATCAGCTGCGGCTTCATTGTCGGGAGGGTTATATACCACAGCTCCTGCCAGCGGTTCTTTATTCCGTCGACAGCCGCCGCCTCATAAAGTGAGCGGTCTATTGTCTGGAAGCCTGCTATGAACGACAGGAACGCCGTACCGAGCGAGGTCCAGAGAGCAACCACTATACAGAGAGGCATTACATAATCGGCATCCTCAAACCAGAGAATGGGAGAGGATATAAGTCCGAGCTTCATCATCGTGGCGTTTACCCAACCGTAAGCGTCCGAGGAGAAGAGGGTCTTCCATATAAGGTAGACCTGACCGGAAATTGAAGGTGCGTAGAATATAAGCGTGACAACCGAGCGGATTTTCGGGGGAAGCTCGTTTATAAACCACGCTATGAGGAGCGAGAGCATGTAGGAAACCGGTCCCGTGATAGCCGCGAAGATGAGCGTGTTCTTGCAGGCTATCAGGAATATCTCGTCCTCAAGGAAAAGGCGCGTGAAGTTGTCGAACCATACCATGTTCGGCATCTGAAGCATATTGAAGTCCGTAAGGCTCAGGAACATCGAGAGTATAACAGGGAGAATGGTGAAGATTATGAAGAGGAGGAAGAAGGGCGCAAGCATGAAGTACGCGACCTTGTTTCTCTTCATTTCCTTCCATGTCCATGCAAGCTTGCTCATTTCCGAACGTGCCACGGGCCGTTTGGCTTCGGCATTTACTTTAGACATTGTCGTTCTCCTTATCAGTTATTTTCGTCCTGGGTCTTCGGGGGCTCCTCATCCGATTTCAGAGTCGGAAGATTGAACTCGGAGCGTTTTCTCGTTATCTCGGCGTTGATAGCATCTATATATCCGTTCATGGAGTCGGCGGGCACCGCGGAGTCGTTTACGACGGCGAGGAACGCGAACTTCATGTATCTTCCTATAATATAGGAGCCGGGATAGTTTACTATGGACGCCATGTGGGTTATCTGGTCCTCTATTGCGGCGCGCTCAGACGCTGTCCACGAGAGGTTCTTTATTGCGTTGATATTTGCCGCGTTGTACTTTGCGGAGGGTCCTATGAGGGCGACCATCTTGTTACCGTAGTCAGCCTCGACCTCTGCGCTCGTCTGCCACTGCATATACTGCCATGCCGCGAGAGTGTTCTCACAGCCGTGGAGCATTACCGACGCGGTTATATTGGCTATCGAGCTGTAATCATAGGTTCCGTCCTCGCGCACCGTTCCGGGCAGGGAGGAGAACTCCCACATTCCCTGAATTTCGGTAGCGTAGACTGTCAGCTGGTTATAAAGGCTCGAATAGTCGCCGACGACTATCGGCATTTCACCGGTTCTGAAACGGTTTGCCGCGTCGTAGGTTACGGGGAAGGAATAGTCGGTGTACCAGCTGCACACGCGCTCAAAGCTCGCTATCGCTATATCCGAGTCAAGATCTATCTTCGAGCCGGCGTACTGCGGATTATCGGGATACTTCCACATATTGCCGCCCGCCTGATATATCATAAACTCAAGGGCGAGGGTGTAGTTGATACCTATATTCATGTTGTTGGACTGGAGAACCGGGAGAAGCGCAAGAAGCTCATCCCACGTCTCGGGTACCTCTGCCCCGAGGTTCGCGAGGATATCCATGCGGTAGAACATCATCGAGAAGCCCATCTCCTGCGGTATACCGTAGGTGACGCCGAGAAGCTGTACGGTATCCATAGCCGCTTTTACATAGTTTCCCTCGACGGCTTCGTCATAGTGGTTGGAGACATATGTGAGCCCCGCCTCACCGCGGTACTCGGTCGTATTCTCGTAATCGCCGTTTTCTCCCTTATAAGTATAATAAGTGGTGTTGAACACGGCGTTGTCCTCATCCGAGAGGAGCGGGTCATTTCCGCTTATACCGACGACGGCATCGCGTATCGCATAGTTTATGACATCTGCGGAACCGAGACCCATATAGACATCGGGTCCCTTACCGGAAAGAATTGACGGAAGGAGGGTGCCCGCCGTAACGAGCTTCAGCGTTACCGCAACTCCGGTGCTCTCGGTAAAGCCGCCCTGCGCGTCTATCATGGTACGCCATATCTGCGACTGGTCGCGTCCGGTAGCGAGCCATACATTGATATTCGGGGTATCGGGATCGGGGACGGTCGTAAGTCCCATGTTATCGTAATCGACAACGAAGGAATAGAAGAACGACTGTATCTCAAACCAGAGAGACTGGAAGAAGCCGGCGTTTGCCTTCGGAATAACGCTGTCATCGCTGTCCGCGGGGATAACGCTTATCGAGTCGACCATCATGGAGCTCTGCTTTGAGCTGTTGACCCATGTACCGAGGGTGCCGAGGTAGGACTTCATGGTTGAGAGATTTCTCGCTATATTGTCGCCGTAGTCCGAGCCCATTGTATCAAGGAGGACGGCAACCGTTTTCAGCGTCGCTATGTGCGAGCCGTCGGTCTTACAGAGCTTTACGAACTCCTCCTTGACAGCCACAAGCTCCTTTGCCTGAACAAGCAGGTTATAGAGGACATCGGGCATTATCTCGTCGAACTTGTAATCGCGGTATTCGTCCGGCTCACTACCGGTGAGCTGAAGTATCTTCAGATAGCAGTCATTGACTATATTAAGGGAGTTTTCAACACGCTGTATGAGCTCCTTCAGGGTACCGAGCGAGCACTCGAGAACAAGCGTATACTCGACTCCCTCCTCGAAATAGAACTCAAACTCGTTTCCGTCGCCGTCGGCTACCACCGTTGACTGCCATTCCTTACTGTAATTGAACTGGCAGTTGTATGCCTCGGCAAACGGGACCGTCGCCGTGCCGTCCGGGAGACCGTAATCTCCTCCGGCGAGCTTCAGCGTCCGGCATATATACATACCCTGGAGGGCGTCCTGCTTATATCGCATGGCGAGCTTATAGAGTCCGGTCTTGTCAACGGAGAATTTGTAAGCCGCCCACTGCCCTACCGTGTTGTAGCTTGTCTCGCCTATTACATTGTAGAGCTGTGCCTTTGATGCTACGGGGAAAGTAGCGGCGGAGGTATTGTCGTTGGACGCATTTACCGAGGAGTCGGAAACCATGTCCGGGAACTCCGCCTGTATTGTGGTGATTTTTCCGCCTGTTGCGGGAGCGTAGCCGTTCGCTTCATATTCCTTTTTGACATTCTCGTAAGAATCGAGGGTGTCCTCCTCGCTGTCGGCAGGGACAAGGGTTATGCTCTTTATCATGACGGGCTCACGCTGTGCGGCGAGGGTCAGGGTATGCGAGCCGTTCAGAAGATAGAACTGGAAATAACCGTGATAGTATCCGGTGGTATCCTGAACATAATAGCTCTGCCAGTCGGCAACCTGCTCCGACTGCGGAGCCATAGAGTTACCGTTTATATCCTGCTCGATTCTGTAGGTGGTTACGGTGCGCTTTCCGTCCTTTACGAGGGTTACTATCTTGAAATAGCCGTCCTCGCGGGTCTCATAGCTGACATCGTAGCTGTCGGCAACGCCGGGCGCCTCGCTCGTCTCGGTCGAATGGGCGGCATATCTCCACGTCTTTGAGAGGGATATGTAGCTCGCCTCGGAGAACGGGACGGTATCATCGATACGGAACTTACGCTCGATGGTGCTTATGCTGCTCTCATCGGTGACGCAGGAGAAGTACTCGATGCTTATGTAATAAAGGCTGTCGGCGCCGTCGGGGATATTGAAGTGCCATGTGACACTTCCGGTGGCGGGAAGATACAGTGTATTCTCCCAGTTGTCACCGAAGTTCTCCCACTTCGACTTATCCTTGTCATAGGATGTGCGGGCGGCGGACTCAGATGCCTTCTGCGCATTTCCCGTAAAGGTCATGATGTCGACAGGTATCCTTGTCATTCCCGGACGCAGAAGCTTTCCGTTCTCGGCAATGTATGCAGCGTAGGATTCCGCATTCACAAGCGACTTCATTTCGTCAAGGCTTGAGGACGTATCATCCGGCTTGTACTGTGCCGCGGAAGTCGTGAATCCGAGAGCACCCATGAGAAGCGTCACGGAAAGAACAAGACATATTACTTTCCGGAACAGGGGTCTTTTCATTGAACGATTCCTCCAGATTAAATACTCATCTGCGGGGCGTGCACAGGGCGTGCCCCTAAAGATCATTTAGAATTATATCACACGCGGGAACGAAAGTCAAGAGCAGGGACAGTCTCCGCGCACACCGTTTCCGCACATTGAACAGAATTTAATTACCAATTTATGGCTCAATGTAAATAATAGTTTACTCGCGTTTTGCAAAATGTTCATGTTTGAAAACGCAATGTAAATATATTTTACCTAATATTACGGTAAAAAGCCCGCATTTTGCGGGTAAAAAATATGTAAGTAAATATTATTTACATTTTTCCTACTATTTCCACATCGAAAGCGCCGAAAATGTTTTTGTGCATTTTGCACAAAAGTGAAGGGCTAATTTCTACATATGCAACAGTCCGCTGCACGCTCTCGCGGCTTAGTACGAAAAAAGGCTGATTTGCACACACGGTGCTCCGGAATGTGGTGAAAAGGGCGAAAAAGTGCGGTAGTACAGCACCGTGCAAGGGGCAAAAGCAACAAAAAAGCGGTGCAGAAACCCGGTATCGGGCAACTGCACCGCAACAAAGCGATTATTGTGAAAAATGAGGTGATTTGCGAATTGCCCCGGAGCTGAAAGCCCGGGTGATCCGAGGTGAAAGTTCAGAGCGAGTCCACTAAAAACCCGGGCTGAAATTCAGGGTGTCACCCGAAAAAAGTCGGAGTGAGGTCGTGGGAAAGACGGGGCAACCGGTGAGAAAAAAGCCGGAGACCGGGGCGCAGTCAGCGTTCTTCCCCGTCGGCGTCGCAAGCACTTTCAAGCTCGAAATCTATCGGTCTGCCTATCTTCCGGTAGTAGTCCGCAAGGGCGCTTTTTATCGCCTCCTCGGCGAGGACGGAGCAATGTATTTTCACGGGCGGGAGACCGTCAAGAGCCTCGACGACCGCCTGGTTTGTAAGCTCGAGAGCCTCCTTTACGGTATGCCCTTTTATGAGCTCGGTAGCCATCGAGGATGTGGCGATAGCCGCGCCGCAACCGAAGGTTTTGAATTTGCAGTCGGTTATGACATCGTCACCGTCTATTTTCAGGTACATTTTCATTATATCGCCGCACTTGGCATTTCCGACCTCGCCGACGCCGGAGGCGTCCTCTATTTCTCCCACATTGCGCGGGTGCATGAAGTGGTCCATTACCTTTTCGCTGTACTGCATATATTTTTTCTCCTGTCTTTTATCATTTTTTTGTCGGGTGTTTTTATCTTATCTTTGAGACCTTGCCCCAGTGCTCTGTGTCTCCGCCGCGCTGTGCCTCCTCCCAGAGGGGGCTCATATCGCGGAGCTTTTTGACTATCGGGGGGAGCTGTTCTATTATATAATCGACATCTTCATCGGTTGTTTCGTGGGAGATTGAGAGACGGAGCGAGCCGTGCGCCTTCTCATGCGGGACGCCTATTGCGAGCATGACATGCGACGGGTCAAGCGAGGCGGAGGCACAGGCAGAGCCTGTCGACGCCGCGATGCCGGCTATATCAAGCCAGAGAAGCAGGCTCTCGCCCTCGATGAAGTCAAAGCGGATATTCACATTGCCGCAGACGCGCTCTGTACGCGAGCCGTTGAGGTAGGAATACGGTATTTTCGATGTAAGCTCGTCTATAAGTCTGTCACGCATTTTTGCGACGCGGGGATTATCCGCGAGGCGTTCGTCGGCTATTTCCATTGCCTTTGCGAGCCCTAAGATATACGGGAGATTTTCGGTTCCGCCTCTTCTGCCGCGCTCCTGCCCTCCCCCGTCAATGAGGTTCGGGAGCATGAGTCCACGGCGGACATAGAGGAGCCCTATCCCCTTCGGGGCGTGAAGCTTATGCCCGGAGACCGAGAGCATATCGACGCCGAGCGCGGGAATGTCGATTTTTATATTGCCCGCCGCCTGTACGGCATCGGTGAACATAAGCGCGCCGTGCTCATGCGCGATTTTCGCGATTTCGGCTATCGGCTGTATCGTTCCTATCTCGTTATTCACATACATTACGGCGACAAGGGCGGTTTCGTCGGTTACGGCGGCGCGGAGCTCGTCCATATTGACTATTCCCTCCGGGGTTACGCCTACATAGGTGACGGTGTAGCCCTCCTTTTCAAGGGCGGCGCAGCTGTTCAGGACGGCGTGGTGCTCGATTTTCGTTGTGACTATATGCGTTCTGCCGGATTTACGCTTCATGAGGGCGGCGCCGGACTTCACAGCCCAGTTATCCGACTCCGTCCCGCAGGAGGTGAAATATATCTCGCGGGGCTCACAACCGAGGGTGGCGGCTATACGCGCCCTCGCGCCGTCGAGGGCTACCTTTGCGTCTCTTCCCTTTTTATGAAGGCTCGAGGGGTTGCCGTAGAGCTCGCAGAATGCGGGCATCATAGCCTCTCTGACCTCGGGGCTCACGGCGGTGGTCGCCGCATTATCGGCGTAGACAAATCTTGACATGATTTTTTCCTTTTCCTGTTTTCGGGGCATATTCCCCGGCTTTTTCTTTGTTTATTACCGAAAAATCGCAGGCATTCTGCGGAATGTCGGTTTTTTCGACATAAAAATTTATCATTGCTCTGTCGCTGTGTGTCGTTTTACCGTGCAGACCATTCCGGCACACAACGGGTATATTATATACGGTTTCCCGGCATTTTTCAAGCATTTTCTTTTATTTATGCCGTTGTGAGAGGTGAAAAAACGCATTATTGTGTTACCGTACGCATTTATTTATTGACAAAGCGGCGGAAAAAATGTATAATGCTCTTCGGGGCAGATGCCCCTCACGGTATTTTATGAAAGGTTTTTATGATATGAAGTATACAATAGGCGTCGACCTCGGCGGGACGAACATTGCCGTCGGGCTGTGCGACGAGGACTTACGGATAGTTGACAAGGGCTCGGTCCCCACTCGTGCCGAGCGGGAGAACGAGGAGATAATACGCGACATGGCGTCGCTCGTCGGAGATATTCTCTCCCACAACGGACTCACCACCTCCGATATTGAATATGTCGGGATCGCCTCTCCCGGGACCGTCAATGCGAGAACCGGAATTGTCGAGTACGCAAACAATATGCACTTCTACAACTTCCCTATTGCTGACGTATTCAAGAGCTACCTGCCGGTAAAAAATGTATATATTGCAAACGACGCCAACGCCGCCGCGCTCGCCGAGGCGCTCGCAGGTGCGGCGGCAGGGACCCGCTCATCGGTCATGATAACTCTCGGCACAGGGGTCGGCGGCGGTGTCGTAATTGACGGGCGGCTCTTCGAGGGCGGCGTCAACACCGCGGGCGCGGAGCTCGGACACACTGTGATAGCCGCGGGCGGTCGTCTCTGCTCCTGCGGGCGGCGCGGGTGCTTTGAGGCTTACTCCTCCGCAACGGCGCTCACGGCGGCGACGCGGGAGAAGATGCGCGAGCTGTCGATAAAGAAAATCCCCACAAAGCTTGATGACTGCGCAAAGGCGGAGGGCAAGGTCTCGGCGCGGACGGCATTTGACGCAATGCGGCTCGGCGACGAATACGGCAAGGAACTTGTCGACGAATATATATACTACCTTGCGGCGGGAATTACGAACATGAT
>CALDMI010000049.1 GCA_937914815.1 uncultured Clostridia bacterium | reverse complement strand
AGTCGCTCGCCTCTGTGGCATACGGTGAGGGGAGCAGCGTGTATATCATCGGCGGCGACGGCAACCGGGTTTATCACGTCGGCAAGAGCGACCCGCTCGCAAACGCGGATGTCTACGACGCACTTGAAGACCTTGACTATCTCCACGGGGCCTCGTTCTCACGGGCAAAGAACGACCTTGAGAGCGACGGCATAGCCTACTCAAACGCGATAGCGGACGGGGAGGAATACCATTATGCCCTCTACCGGACGGACGGGGCGCGGTGGTCGGTTCTCTTCATGCTTCCCTCCTCGATGATAGCCGCCGATGTTTCCGGGCTCATACATACTACGATAATTCTCGTGCTCACGCTCGCCGCCGTTATTTCGGCGTCCTGCGCGCTCGGGATAATTCACCTGCTTAAATACAAGAACCGTCAGCTCCTGTCGGCAGAATATCAGAACAACCGCGCGCTCGCCGAGGTTAACCGCGAGCTGTCGGAGGCTATCAGCAGGGCAGAGCAGGCTACCGAGGAAGCGCGGGCGGCAAACCGGGCGAAGAGCAGCTTTCTTGCCAATATGTCGCACGACATAAGGACGCCGATGAACGTTATAGCCGGAATGACGCGGCTCATGGAGAACGAGCCCGGGCTCTCGGACAGAATGGCTGACTACCTCGGGAAAATCCGCTCCTCGAGCACGCATCTGCTCGCGCTTATGAACGATGTGCTCGACATGAGCAAGATAGAGTCCGGCGGCGTGACCCTCAGCCGCGCGCCGCTGAATTTTGCCGACCAGACAGAGCAGGTCGACGCGATAATCCGTCCGCAGACCGCGGCGCGGGGACAGAAATTTATAATAAGAACGCACGGGATAGTGCACGAATACCATATCGGCGACGGTGTGCGCCTTCGTCAGGTTCTTATAAATCTTCTTTCAAATGCGACAAAGTACACGCCGGAGGGCGGCGAGATAACGCTTGATATAACCGAGCTCGGCTGTGATATACCCGGCTATGCGCGACTTGAATTTGTCGTCGCGGACAACGGGCGCGGCATGTCGGAGGACTTTATTCCGCATATATTCGAGCCGTTCAGCCGCTCGGAGGATGTTATCGCCGACAGCGTGCAGGGCACGGGGCTCGGAATGGCTATAACAAAGAGCATAATCGACATGATGAGGGGTAGTATAACCGTCAGCAGCAAGCCCGGAGAGGGTAGCCGTTTCGATGTAATACTCAATGTGCCGATTGACCGCGAGGGCGAGTGTGCGCCGTCGTTCGGGAGCCTCCTTCTTGTCGGTGCTGACGCGGAGCTCCCGCGGGATATTTCCGCATCTCTCTCGGGCTACAGCGTGAGATTCGGGACAGCCGGGTCGGTAGAGGACGCCGCGGAAAGACTCCGGGAAATGCACCCGGAGGCAGTGCTTCTTGACGCGCGGGAGGCGGGCGACGATACCGAGCGCCGCGTGCGTGAGCTGCGCGATATGGCAGAGCCCGGGACGGTCATAATCGTACTCATCTCCTGCGACGGCGAGATGCCGGAAAACATACACGGGTATGGGGCAGACGGCGTTCTGCGCGCCCCGCTCTTCCTCTCAAGGCTCTCCGACGCGGTATCACACGCGAGGGGAGAGGATGCGGGCGAGGAGATAAAATCCCCACTCACGGGCATGCGTTTTCTCTGCGCAGAGGACAACGAGCTGAACGCGGAGATACTTACAGAGCTTCTTCATATGTATTCCGCCGAGTGCCGGGTGTTCGGAAACGGGCGGGAGCTCGTCGACTTCTTCCGCGGTGTGAAGCCCGGGGAGTATGACGCGATTTTAATGGATGTACAGATGCCGGTCATGGGAGGGCTCGAGGCGACGAGGGCTATCCGAAGCGGTGATAACCCGCTCGGTAAAACGATGCCTATTATAGCTATGACGGCAAACGCATTCAGCGAGGACGCACAGCGGTGCTTTGACGCCGGTATGGACGCCCATGTTCCGAAGCCGCTTGATATTTCAATGCTCGAGAGGAGTATACAGAATTTGATAGTACCAGATATTGCCAACGGGGGGGGGGCGAACCCCTGCCGGAACACCGCGGGTAGCGCGACGCGCGTTGCCGCTTCCCGGGGAAAACAGCGATAAGACACTCCGGGAGGACAGGTAATGCAGAGCAGGATATTTCCGGATAACAAAAAAAGAATTGCAAGCGCCACCGCGCGGCATAGGACCGGGACGCGCACACTTTCTCATCGGAGGTGGTGCATATGGTGACGAAGAAGGTTCTGATTGCGGACGACTCGGCGCTCAACCGTGAGATGATAACCGAGATACTCGGCGACAGTTACAACTATATATACGCATCGGATGGGGACGAGCTTGTTGACATGCTCGGCAGCGGGTGTCAGGCGGATATAATTCTCCTTGACATAAATATGCCGCACATGAACGGCTTTGAGGTTCTCAGGATAATGAACGAGCGCGGATGGATAGAGGAGATCCCGGTCGTCGTCATATCGGCGGAGAGCGATCTCGGCTTTCTTGAGAGGGCGTATAATCTCGGCGCGACAGACTACATTTCGCGCCCGTTCTCGGCTGTCACTATCCGTTTCCGGGTAGAGAACACGCTGATGCTCTATTCAAAACAGCGGCAGCTTGTCCGCCTCGTCGGCGACCAGGTATATGAGCGCGAGGAAATAAATGACGCCATGATAAATATCTTCGGGCATACGGTGGAGATGCGGAACAACGAGTCCGGGAGCCATACGCTTAACGTCCGGAATATCTCCGATGCGCTTCTGCGGCGGCTTGTCGCCCTGACCGACAGATATAATCTGGCAAAGCGGGATATAGCGACGATAGTCGCACTCTCGCCGCTTCACGACATAGGGAAGATGGCGATACCGGAGGAGATACTGAACAAGCCAGGGCGCCTGACACCGGAGGAGCGGCGGGTAATGGAGACACATACCGTCCACGGCGATGAGATAGTGGCGGCGGTACAGGACTCGCATCTGGAGCATATAACAAGGGTAGCGCGGGAGATCTGCCGCTGGCACCATGAGCGCTGGGACGGGCACGGATACCCGGACGGACTTTCGGGTGATGAAATTCCGATTTCCGCGCAGGTTGTCGGCGTTGCGGACGTCTATGACGCCCTGACGAGCGAGCGGTGCTATAAAAAGGCAATCCCGCATGACGAGGCGCTCCGGATGATGCTCTCCGGCGAGTGCGGAGAGTTCAACCCCGTCCTTATACAGTGCCTCGTCGATGTCGCCCCGCAGCTGCGCACAATGACAGGCGGGTATTCCTTCGATTATGAGGGAGAGGCACAGGTGCTGACCCTCGAGATGCTCCGCGAACAGGGGCTCCCGGAGGACGACCGCGAGAGGCGGCTCCTTGAGAACGAGCGCGTGAAGAAAGAATTTTTCAAGTCCTGCGCCGGGGGAATACAGTTTGAGTACGACTGCCCGGCGAGAAAGGTCACATATACCGACTGGTACAGGGGCGGCGCCGTCGAGACGGTCTTTATATCCGAGGGGCGGGGAATAGAGCTTCTTTCGGCTGAGGACTGGGACAGGCTTGTCGGGCTCCTCTGTGGCACGACGAGAGAGCAGCCGGAGATCACCATGACCGTGCTCATTCCCGTCGACGGTGCTCATCGCTGGCACCGCATCACGGCGCGGACGGTATGGCCGCTCCGCGGGGAGCGGTATATAAGCGTGCTCGGGCAGATCGCAGATATAGATGACGAGGTTTCGAGGGTGGGCTTTGAGCGCGCCTTTGACGACCCGGCGGCTGCCGAGGGTGCTATCGGGGCATTGCGCAGTATATTCGATGTTGTAAGGCTTGTCGACCCGGAGGATTACAGCGTGCTTGCCTTCTCGGAGGACGGCGGGATTATAAAGACCGGCGCGAGGTGCTATGACACATGGGGCAGGGGCGAGCGGTGCGAGAACTGCTCATCCTGCGAGGCTATGCAGAGCAAAAACCTCATGACAAAGCTCGAGACCAGAAACGACGGCGAGCTGTATGCGGTGATCTCGAAGTATATGAAGCTCCGGGACAGAGAGTGCGTGCTTGAGCTCGCGTTCAGGATGGCGAGGGCGCACGGCGGCGTCCGTGCCTATGCCGCGTCCGAGAGGACGAGGCTCCTGCTCCTCGATTTCTATAAGGACTCGCTGACAAATGCCTACTCGAGAATGTATCTTGATGACTTCGGCGCAGGGCTTGAGGGGGCGGATGCCGTGGCTCTAATAGATGTCGACGAGTTCAAGAATATAAACGATACATACGGTCACCAGACCGGTGACGCCGCGCTCCGGCACATCGCGGGGATCCTCATATCCGGGACAGAGGGGCAGGGCGTCACGATAAGATACGGCGGAGACGAGTTTCTGCTCATATTCCGCAGCATCGGGGAATCCGAGTTCTTCTCGCTCCTTGACGGACTCCGGCGCCGCGTTTGTGACTCTGTGTTTGAGGGGCACCCGGATATAAACCTCGGAATAAGCGTCGGCGGCGCGTACCGCGCCGGCACTCTTGCAGAGGCGATAGCGGCGGCAGACAGCCGGATGTACAGAAACAAGCAGAAAAACAAGGCGTAAAAAACAAAAACGGGACTGTCTATGTTGCCGTGCGGGGGTGCTTTTTCCCCGATGTCGCGTGGCGGTCCCGTATTCGGAATTTTTTGGAGGAATTATATGAAAAATACATTGGTGGCGTCAATGCTTCTTTACATATCCGCGGTGATAAGCTTCGCATGTGCCGTGGCGTGTATCATTTTGGGCACCGGAGTGCTTGCCGTCGTTCTCTGGATGCTCTGCGGCGCGCTGTCGCTTACAGGCGGCACACTTGCCACAAGGCGGTATAACAGAGAATACGGAGAGAAAAGAAAATGAAACGGGCACACAGAGGTATTGTTTTTTTGGCGGTTCTTCTTTGTGCCGCGCTCATTATCCCGGCGCTCGCCTCCTGCGACTGCCGCGGGGACTTCCGCGGGAGCAGAATGAAGAATCCGACCTCTTATTCTCTCGCGGCGACGTGGCTTGACGGGGAGGACACGCATACGCTGACGCTCCGCGCCGGGGATGTCCTCGCCGTGTCCTTTGCCTGCTCGGAGGGGAGTATGACAATGGTTATAACCGACCCGGACGGCGGCGAAATCTACCGTGGAAACGGCAGCGTCAGCGACTTCCGGCTGAATATAGAGCGGGACGGGAGATATCTTGTCACCGTCCGCGGCGAGCGCGCGACGGGCAGTATTTCAATAAGCCGGGTCGAGAATAAGTAAATAATTATTTACATCAGGCGCGCCGTCTGCGCGTTCCGGCTCCGGGGGAGCCCCGCCGGACCCCGGCTCCCCCGCTGCGGAGCGGTATTTTTGCTTTCGCTCTTGACAAACCGGCGGGAAAATAGTATAATAGGCATATGATTTGGAGGGGTATTTCGCCTGTGGCGAATGTTCTGAAAGCTTCTCGCTCACCTGCCGGTGACCGAGGACCGCTTCTCAATTCCCTCCGTCTATAAATCCGGAGGGATATTTCGCCTGTGGCGAATGTTCCGAAGCGTATTCGCTCACCTGCCGGTGACCGAGGACCGCTTCTCAACCTCTCCGGCATTTAATTTGGAGAGGTATCGAAGCGGTCATAACGAGGCGGTCTTGAAAACCGTTTGGGCGAAAGCCCACAAGGGTTCGAATCCCTTCCTCTCCGCCAATCAAAACCTAAATCGAGTACGAGGGTATTTGGTTTAGGTTTTTCTTTTACAAAATATCAGGTCTTATATGCGCTTTTTTGATTGTCGGCGTGCCGTCGTTTTATCCATTTCGGGGTTCGTATGGTGTGTTCGTATCTCTTTATCCGTAGCCGTTGCAGACGGCTTTATGCCGCGAAAATTCTTGTATGGGCATAACTCGCCAAAGTATCATTTGAAGTTTTCAGAAATTCTGCGTCCGTAAACTCAATAGCGGTTGAAAAGAATTGAAATTTATGCTATAATGTAGAAAATAATTATTGGAGGAGCCTTAAATGAACTTAATTAGTTTGTTCAGCGGTTGCGGTGGGTTGGATTTAGGCTTTGAAAAGGCAGGATTTAATGTCGCCGTAGCAAACGAATTTGACCCGACGATTTGGGCAACTTTCAAGGCTAATCATCCCAATACTAAATTAATAGAAAACGATATTCGAAAAACTAAAGATACCGATTTTCCCGACAATATCGACGGAATAATCGGAGGACCACCTTGTCAATCCTGGTCTGAAGCAGGTGCGCAACGGGGAATTGACGATTTGCGCGGACAACTTTTTTACGAATACATAAGAATATTAAAAAGCAAGCAACCGAAATTTTTCCTTGCAGAGAATGTAAGCGGCATGTTGCTTGGCAGACATTCTGAGGCTGTTAAAAACATCATCGAGATGTTCAAAGAATGCGGGTATAGTGTGACTGTAACTTTAGTAAATGCTAAGGACTATGGTGTGCCGCAAGAGCGTAAGCGCGTTTTTTACATTGGCTTCAGAAACGATTTGAATATTGATTTCAAATTTCCTCAAGGTTCTACAAGAGACAATAATAAAAAAATAACGCTTCGCGATACAATTTGGGATTTACAATTCACAGCGGTCCCTGCCGGTGATAAAAATTATCACAACCCTAACGCTGTTAATAATAATGAATATTTTACGGGGGCATTCTCGCCTATATTTATGAGTCGTAATAGAGTAAAATCATGGGACGAACAAGCATTTACAGTTCAGGCATCAGGCAGACAATGTCAAATACACCCGCAAGCCCCTAAAATGACTTTCATTTCTCAGAATCATCGTGAATTTGTAAAAGGCAAAGAACACCTATACCGTAGAATGACTATTCGTGAGATTGCGCGCATTCAAGGGTTTCCCGATACGTTTAGATTTATTTACGATTATACGGACAACGCTTATAAAATGATTGGCAATGCAGTTCCTGTAAATCTCGCCTACGAGGTTGCGGTTGCAATAAAGCAAGCATTACAAGCAAAGGAGAAAAAATGAGCGAACAAAGTAATAATCAAGGTCGTGCTTATGAATTTATTTGCCTGTTGACTTTATCACAGGAAATCAATAAAATTCGCAAGGCTGAAATTGAAGTAAACAGCGCGTATCACGCTGCCGAACACGCTTGGCATACGATTTCTGATGAATTAAAGTCTATTCTTCTGCAGAGTGCTACTGCCGCTGTATCTGCTATTTTTGATATGGAACCTATGATTATCGAAAATAGCGATGATATTCTATCTCTAAAGCTCCAAACCGATAACGAAGGAAAAGAAGGCGATGTCAGAGATATAGTGATTGCTCGCAAAGACGTAAAATGGGAAATCGGTTTGAGTCTTAAACATAATCATTTTGCCGTAAAGCACAGCCGTTTAGCAAAAGGCTTGGATTTTGGAAATAAGTGGTTTGGTATTCCTTGCTCTGAAAGCTATTGGAATGATATTAAGCCCATTTTCGATTATTTGACAGAACAAAAGGCTGCCAATAAAAAATGGAGTGAATTGCCATCAAAAGATAAAACGGTATATGTGCCTATTTTGCAGGCTTTTATGGATGAACTTAACCGTAGCAATGCATTAGATTCTTCTGTTCCACAAAAAATGGTGGAGTATCTGCTCGGTGAGTTTGATTTTTACAAAGTCATTAGTGTTGATTCAAAGCGCTTCACACGCATTCAATCATATAATATGCACGGTCAACTTAATCGAGCGAGCAAAACAATAAAACCGCAAATACATATTCCTGTGGCTTGCCTACCCACTCGGATTGTTAATCTTGAGTTCAAGCCAAATAGCACAAATACGGTAGAATTATATATGGACGGCGGTTGGCAATTCAGTTTCCGTATACATAATGCAGCTACCAAAGTCGAAACAAGTTTGAAGTTCGATATTCAAATTGTCGGAATGCCCGCTACGATTATTACTATCAATTGCAGTTGGAGTTAATGGGAAAGTAAAAATGCTTAAATGGAGCGATCAAAATGATTAAATCAGTCCACGACTAATATGCACATAAGCTTGGCAATCTAACCATTACAGGTTTTAATAGTAAACTAAGCAATATGTCTTTTGAGCGAAAAAGAGACCGCAAAAATGAAGATGGGAATTTTATCGGTTACAAAAACGGTCTCGGAATAAACGCGGAGATTGCTCAAAAAGACAAATGGACAATTGATGATATTATTGGCAGAACGGAAAGGATAGTAAGTGGATTGTTCGTCAAATGTAAAATGTAAACAGAATTTGATTGTACCACTAACTCATTTTCGCAATACAGACAAAGGTAATATATGAAAAACATATTGAAGAACAGGAAGAGGGCGACGGCGTTCTGCAGTATTTTGCTTATGCTTGCGCTTGTCGGCGGAGTAATTTTCCTCATTTGCTCCTGCGTGGATAATGGCGGGGACGGTGGCGAGGTCGTGAGCCCGCCGGATGACGGCAATACCGACGACAGCACGAGCGCGCGACCCGAGGGCAAGACCGTTGCGGATTATACGGACGACCCGAATTTTAATTTATATATCGCAAAGTCGGTTTTGTCCGAGGCGGGGAGCTTCCGGAGTGTTTCGAGGGGCTCGACCGTGTCGACAAAAATAGGTCTCTCGGTGACGCAGGACATTTATGCCGTGCGCATAGTCAAGGGGGACAGCGTGTATAAGCAATCCTCGAGCTACGGGCTTATAAAAATGGGCGATGAGCGGGTCGTTCACGGCGAGACCTACCTTTACCGCTCGGCAACCGGGCTAAAGTCAGTAACAGATATGAGCTGGCCGGACGACGCCCCGAACTCTCTGACCCGTGAGGAGTTCCTGAACCGGTACGGTTACAGGGGCAACGGACTTACGGGATATATTCTGAACGACGAAACGATAGTTTCCTCGACCTTTGACGGAGTGGACGAGGGCACGGGGCTGTATTCGTTCACCTATGTTCTTGACAATGAAAAAGCAACCGTGCGTATGCTTTATGAGATGCGTACAAACAGCGGCTCGAGCAATTTTGCGACCTACGATAAAGCGGTTATCCATGTCACGATGGATAAAGACTGGGTGGTGCGCACCATAACCACCGATTGCGTGTACAGAGTCCCACTGTTCGGCAGTACCATGTGCCGTGAAACTCTTACGGAGGAGTTCAGCGATATAGGCGAGGTCTCCGATTACAGGGAGTTTCCGCACTATGATTATTTCTCGGAATATACAGATTTCAATGCAGTGCCTCCCGCTGCGGGAGAGACTGCCGGAATACGCCGCGGCAAAAACCGCGGCGCGTTTTTTGTCGGTACCCCCCGCGCTGTCTGCGCGCCGCTATAAAAAAAGTGTACACGCCCGGTCGGAGACCGTGGGGCGTGTACACTTTTTGCGTGATTTTCAGCCTGTGTTATTTATTTGCGTTTTCGTTTGTTTCGGTATTTGTTATCTGCCGTCGGGCTTGAATGTCCTGTAGCAATGCTTTTTAAGAAAATCCTTTGTTGCCACGGCGTCTGTGTTCTCATAGTAACTGACAAGGAGTTTTCTGAATTCCGGAACCATGTTCTCTGGAATTACCATAAGACCTGCGCCGTGCGCAATAAGATAGTGATTTGCGAATATTATGGCTGTTCTCTTGTTGCCGTCATTGAAAATCTGCGTTTTCATTACATACAGAGCGAGCTCTACGGCAATATCGAGGGGAGATGCCTCCGATCTGACAATATTATCGATTTGCTCCTTTACCTCATACTCAAGCGGAATAGGTGGAATGTAGCTTGAGCCCCCGATCTTTACCGGAATCCCTCTGATTCTCCCGCCCTCGTAATAGAAGCCCTCATTGACAAGGCGCGCGATATATTGGCAGACATAATAGCTTGTGGGAGATTGAATCACATCTTTATCGAGCACAAATTCCCATGCGTGCTTGAGATTCAATATTTTCTGCACATCCTCGGCGCTGACATTGTTGACCTTGCCGTTCTCTATGATAAGCTCGGTGTCCGGAAATGTGGTTGATACCCCCTCAAGCACGGCTTGGTCGTAAATTACGGATTTCATATTTGCTCTGACAAAATCCATATTCAGAACTACATCGGGGGCGAGCTCTTCGTGACTGTAGCCGAGGGAGGCAAGCTCTTTTTCAATAGTGCGTATTTGCTTTTTGAGCTCCCGCGCTTCCTTCACACCGCGCAGCAGCGTCCGGTGCAGCTCTTCCGAGTACAGCCCGACATAGGCGGTGCTGACCTTGCCCGCCTCGCGCTTGCGGATATACAGATATTTTTTGCCGGAATTTTCTTTTATGTCAATTGTACCCTCGTAGGGTATCAGATTAAGCCTCGCCTGATACTCGGCTTTTGTTCTCAGCAAATCCTGTATTTTTTCAAAGTTGTTTTGCATGTGAGCCTCCTTCTTGGGGAACATTTGCAGATATATTATATTATAATGTTCCCCAAATTTCAAGCGGATACTCAAAATATTTCTTATATTTCAGTAAAAAAGCCCCCCGCGGCAGATATTTCTGTTCTGCCACAGGAGGCTTTCCGGCAATATTTACTTTTGTTGCCCCCCAGCTTTGAACCGGGGGCGGATATTATAGGGAGGGGGATTACGCCCCGGCTTCCCAGGTGCGCTCCTTCTGCTCGGAGGAAATAACGGTAGTGCCGTTACCGACGGCGCGGATGCGCACGGTATACTTGTGCGAGGTGTCAAAATTCTCTATTGTGAGGGTGGGGGAGTTTGCATTGACCGTATAGGTCGTAAATTCACCGTCGTCCACCGAGATCTGCACCTCGTACTTCACGGCACCCGAAATGGGGGACCATTTGAGTACGCCGGTTCTGCTGAGGGTGTAGTCCTGCGGGTTCGGATATGAGAGCAGGGTGACGGAATAGCTGTCGCTGCCGCCGCGGCTCTGAGAATCCAGATAATAGACGCCGTCCTCATCGAACGAGCCGCCCCTTGCATAGACGCGGGCAATGTATTTGCCGACGCCGTTTGCCTTTCGGCTGTAAAACTCCTCGGCGGAAACGCCGTCAGAGCTCATTGCGCCGCCGATGCTGTATACATAACCGCTCGCATACTTTGAGGGTATCGTAATGCGGATCTGCAGCTCGCCGTCGAGGTCAAATTCGGTGCCGCTGTAGGAGAAGGTGAAGTCCGGAGTTGTCAGCTGGCGGGTCTTTTGTTCAAGCACGGTGGGGTTGGAATTTATTGTGGTATAGCCGTTATCACCGACAGCAACCACGCTCACCTGATAGGTTTTGATTTCCTTGAAGTCGGGCACATATTCCAGTGTACCGTCCTGGTTTACGCTCATCTTCACCACGCCGTCAATATATAGTGTATAGCTTGTCGCCCCGGGGACAACATCCCAGACATACTTGCCGTTCTCGCGGCGCACCTCGGGGGATGCGAGTTTTGTGATTGTCTGAGGAGTTGACCACTCGGAGTTGACATAGTTTTTACCGTCACCTACCGCGCGCACACGGAAGGTATAGGTTCCTGCGGGCAGGTTTGAGATGTCAAAGGAGGTGCCGTTAACCTCTCCGTCGTAGATAACGCCGTTTGCATCGGAGATCTGATAGGTAGGCGTGTATATCTGCGTGTTGAGGTTTGAGGGCGCCTTGTAATTGAAGCGGTTGTTGCTGAACGCCACATCGCCGAAGGTAGGCGCCGCAAGCTTTATGAACATCATGGTCGTACCGGGCTGTGAGGTCATATAGTACACGGTACGGTCGGAATTATAATAGTTGGCTGCACTCTGCATATAGATCGAGGTGCCCTCGGTTGTGATGTACTGGTTCATGTTGCCGATGGTCGCCGCGTCGCGGGTCTGACCGTCGTTGTTGAAAACTATATAGTAGGAGAGCGCATGAAGAATAGAGTCATAGGTCAGTGTGCCGTCCGACGCCTCTGTGGTATCTATGCGCACATTGCGGGGCGCCTCAAGACGCACGAGGTTAAGTGGGTCGGCAAAGTTTGAAGCAAGCACATCCGTGCCGTTGCCGCGCGCGCATACCTTGACGGTGTAGCTTCCGGCTGCAAGTACCAGACCGAGATCATACTCGGTATTCTCTGCCGTGTAGCTCTTTCCGCCCACATTGATTGAATAGCCGTGGCTCTTTGAGACCTCGCCGAAGGAATACTTGAAGCCGTTCATCGACGGGGAGGTCGGTGCCGAGAGCACGGTTATGCCGAAAGTGAGAGAATCGGCGGAGAGCGAGCCCAGGGTTACCTCAATCCTGCCGGATACGGTTCTCACCGTGCCGAGTGCCTGAACCACGTAGTTGAAAGTCTGTTCGCCGATGATGGTCTCATCGACCATTGAGCTGTCGGTAAAGGACGGGGTAGTGCCGTTTTTGATAGGCACGTTATCTCTGTAAAGACGGTAGCCGAAAGCTCCCTCAACACGGTTGAAAGTTACCGTGAAGCCGTCGCTCAGACGGTCGGGATTGCTGACGATAAAGTTCTGCGCCGCCGCCTTGGGGGAGGGGAGACGGGTGACGGTTATCGGGGTGGAATACGCGCCGTCGTATATGCCGGCGGCATCTGTCGCGGCGAGCGCCTTGACCTCTACCTTATAGGTACCGACCTGCAGATACGCCTCCTGGAAGAAACGCTGAGTTTCCCCTGCAGGGGTCACCTCCTGCCGCCCGTCCGGGTAGGTCACGCGGATGGCATAGCCGGAGGCATTGGCAATGCCGTCCCAGTAAAGGTTGCTGTTCGCCTCGCCGTCAAGCTCATAATCCGAGTTCCAGCGGAGCACAGGAGAAGCGAGAATAAGCACGCTCTTCGACGCAGACCAGCTTGAGAAATAGGTGCTGTTATTGCTGATAGGCATTATCTCCACGTCGGTGGAAAGGTTGACGGTGAGACCGTTAAACGAGAGGTCGGTCAGAGTTTTTGAATAAACCGAGCCGTTCAGCCGGAGCTTATAGCCGTCGGCGTTCTGTACGGCGTCCCAGTGAAGAATGCCGTCCTCGACGCGGATGTTTGTAACGGTTGCAAGATAGACGAAGCTCTTCGTGTCGCTGATTCGCCCGTCATAAGATGTCGTGTGGTTGCCGACTGCCTGCACCGCTACGGTGAAATCGTGATTGTTCGCATCATAGCGATACTGATTTTCAGTGACCTCATAGACCTGCCCGTTGATTGACAGGCGGTAGAGGCGCGCGTCCGGGACGCCGGTCCAGACAATCTTTCCGTCCTCGTAGGAAATGTTGTCGACGCTCACGGTCCCGCAGATCTTCACCGACTGCTCCTTGCTCCAGACCGAATAGTAGGCGTTGTTGCCGCTCACGACAGCCTTTATGCTTACTTTACTGGTGCCCTCCGGAAGATCGGCGTATGATGTGCCGTCCACCGTCACCTCCTCGGTCCTGCTTCCGTTTGTGATACGCAGGCGGTAGCCGGTGGCGGATTCGACCGCCGCCCAGCTTATTGCGCCGTCCTCGCTTACTTCGATTGTCTCAACCGTTGAAAGCGGGGAGAAGGACATCACCGCCTCGGGTGATGAGACTGCGTTTTTACCGCCGGAGACCGCCGTGACCTTTACCGTAAAGGTCGCGCCCTTTGCGGGGTAGGGGAACTTTGTGTCCGTCACCTCGTAGGGGTCGCTGTCATTTATCCGTATGGTGTATCCCTTTGCATTATTTACGGCGTCCCATGAAATGGTCGCGCCGTCGTACCGGAGGTTTTCCGGCTTTTCGGGTGCTGCTTCTTCACATGCGGCGAGGGTCAGAAGAGAGAGCGCGAGGCAGAGTAAGAAAAGCAGCCCGGTAAGTACTTTCTTTTTCATTTTTGTTTTTCTCCTGTATTAGTTACGGCAATGCCGCAGATTACGATTGTTCGGCGACTGTGAAGTTCGATGTACTGCCGAAAAGCAAATTCCCGCCGCCGGCAGAACCGTTCACAAGTCCCGTGCTTGAATAATTCGTCAGCTTGGAGCCCGAGTTGTTCGTCTCCACTCTGACGGCAAAACCTGCCGCCGATGCGGCATCGGATGCGGTCACATTGCCGCTGTTGTGCCATTCGCTTGCGGATATGACGATTGAGGGATGCCAGCTGTTGTTGTACCACGCCGTTGCAACAAGTTCACCCATGAGTCCGGCGACATATCTGCTGCCGGAAACGGCGCCGCTGTTTGTCAGCCGTAGCATGGTAGCGGTAAAGGCACCGTCGCTCCTGGTGTTATAGCCGATATAGGCTCTGCCGAAGAGACCGCCGGTATAGTCGTTGCCGCGCACATCCCCGGTGTTTGTAAGGTCGGTGAGATTAAAGGGTGAGCCTGCGCTCAGTGCGCCCGCGATACCGCCGACATAGTCGGATTGCCCGGCGGAGATATCCCCGCCGTTGGAGCAGTCCTTGACGGTGGGACCCGAGAGCAGCCCAGCTAACCCGCCGATATGGGACGCCGACAGAGTGTAGGTCAGGGACGCGGCATTGTGACAGCCCTCAAGAGAGTAACCGTACCCGACATATCCGCCGAGGTACGCATAATCCTTGTTATCAACGGTAAGCTTGCCGCTCGCGCTCACCGCAGAGTCGCTGTTGCTGCATTCACGGAGGGTGACGTTCTCAAGCTTTCCGGCAAGACCGCCGACCACGGCAGAGCCGCTCACGACAGCATGGCTTTCCGAGAGCGAGATTACCGAGTCGCTCCGCTGTGTGGTGCCGTATCCGACGAGACCGCCGACATAATAGCCGCCGCTTATCCTGCCGGTGTTAATCCACACGCTTGCGTTGAGACCGAGGCTGGGATTCCAGCCGTTGCCCCATCCGGCAGACAGCGAGAAGGAACCGGCGATGCCGCCGACGTTGTCTGCGCCGCTCACCGTACCGGAGTTCGTCAGTCGGTTGGCTGTAGCCATATAGCCTGAGTCGCTCTTGACTGAAAAATAGTTGTAAATTCTGCCGAAGAGACCGCCGGTGTGGTTCTTTCCGGTTACCGTTCCGGTGTTTTCGCAATCCTCAAGCGAGAGGGTCCCTCCGCAGCTGATTTCGCCCACAAGACCGCCGACGTAATCGGAGTTCGGGGCTGAAACGGTTGCGTGGTTTTTGCAACCCGTCATTGTACTGTCGGAGAGCCGACCCGCAAGTCCGCCGATATGCGAGCCGCGCCCGGTATAGGAGATGCCGGTATTGTTTTCACAGTTCTCGAGTTTATAGCCCCACCCGACAAGACCGCCGAGATATGCATAATATGTTGAGTTTTCAATAAAGCTTCCGGTGGCGGTTACCGTTGCCGTTCCGGTCAGCTTGCACTCCACGAGTTTGATATTCTCAAGTTTCCCGGCAATTCCGCCGACCATCGCCTCGGCAGTCACCGAGCCGCTCACGATACAGCCGCGCATTACGCTGCCGTTGTTGCTGGTATAGCCGTAGCCGAAGATGCCGCCGACGTAAGTTTTGCCGGTGACCGTGCCGCCCGCCGTAAAGCCGGTGACCGTCACCATCATTGTGGGGTTCCAACCGTTTCCGTAGTATGCGCTTAGGTGGAGGTAACCGAAGATGCCGCCGACATACTGCTCGCCGGTTATCGTACCGCCGTTTGAGAATTTGTTCAGCTTCGTGTGAAATGCGCCGTCGCTTCTGGCTGAGAGGGTGTTGCAGAAACGCCCGGCAATTCCGCCGACATAATTCTTTCCGGTTACGTTGCCGTTGTTTTCGTTATCGTTCACCGTCAGCTCTCCGACACAGTTCACCTCGCCGGCAAGACCGCCGACGTACGACGACTGCTTAGCCGTGACTCTGCCGCTGTTTTTACAGCCGATAAGCACGCCGCCATTCAGGTACCCG
>CALDMI010000048.1 GCA_937914815.1 uncultured Clostridia bacterium | reverse complement strand
GACTTCGGCGCCTTGCCCTCGTAGAGGCGTATGTTGTCAAAGCTCATGTCGCTCGCCCCGCTCTTCGACTGGTTGGAGCCGAAGCGGAGAGCAAACGAGCCGTCGAATGTCGGGTCATTTCCGGCAAGGCTGACGCAGTCCTTTATGGTAGACTGTGAGATCTGCCGCCCGTTTGCATACAGCGTCGATGTGAGCGTCTCGAGGTCGATAACAACGCCGACGTGCATCCATGTCCCCGCCGTGGTGGTGTAAGCCGGGCTCACCGCCTGATTGTTCTCATTCGCGAGGCGGACGCCTGTGTCGGCAAATTGCAGGATAATGTTTGTCGAGCACTTTGCGCCGTCTGTTCCGTTGTAGCGGAGATACATCTTGCCGAGCGCGTTGCCCGCGTCGGTCTTGTAATCAAATTCGAGAACATAAGAGCGGCTGCCGGGTATCGATGACCTTGTGTTGAAGTAGAGGTCGTTGTCCCCGGAGGCATAGGCTCTGCTGTTCGCCATTCTGTAGTAGCCGTTTGTCAGCGTTCCGGTGGCGATGCCGCCGTCGGTGTTGTTTATAATCTGCAGGTCGTCGAGCGTTTTGTCGGAGAAATCCTCGTTTATGAAGTAGTATCCGGCGGGGTATTCATAGACCTGCTTTCCGTTACTGTCCGTGAGCTTTCCTGCCGCGGGCTTCGGCTCTCTTCCGTCGCGCTCCGCATTTATGAGTTCGGTTGCGTGCTCGTCCGCCGCGTCAGCTATCGCCCCGATTGCCGAGATGAGCGAGGTGTCGTCGCCGTGCATCTCCTTGAACTCGTCACTCTCGAGCATCGCGCGGATCTCGCTCTCAAGATACCGTGCGGAGAGTGCGTCGTCCGTTGCCGCTATCGCGTCGGCATAGAGGTTTACAAGGCGGTCCTTGCCGTCGCCTATCGTGCTCTCGGACCAGCCCGACATCGGCGTGAACTCATAGCCGACGTTATTTGCGGTTTTTGCCGGTACAAACTCGAATACAACCGCAACGTTGAAAGTTGTTACGTTCGTCGCATGGATAGCGAGCTTCGAGTAGCCGGAGCGGTCATATTCCACCTGATACTTTGTGGAGTCAGACGACTGGCAGTACTTCGCCGCCTCCGCCTTGTTGAATGTACCGTCGCAGACTATGCTTGCATCCTCGGTTCCTGCGTTCATAGCGGTGAATTTAAGAGATGCGTCGTCCGAGACGAGCGAGGCGCGGAGTATGACGCCCTCCTTGGATATATAGGCTGTGCGCCCGTCCTCGGAGATAATGATGTCAGAGGTTTTAACCATCTTTGTATGTGCAAACCAGTAGAGTTCGGTAGCCTGATTGAGACTTATCTCATCCTGAACGACAACCGTTCTACGTCCGTTAGTGAAGAGGAGACCGCGCTTCGCGGAGGAAACTGCATTGACGTATGCTGCGCTCTTCGTCTCATTGTCGTCAATTCCGGATATCTTATTTATTCCGTAGCCGTTGTTCCCGCGGAAGAGCTCGCTCAGGTCGGATACGGCATACGAGCCGTAGAGCGAGGAGAGCGTGTCCTCTATGTGTGCGCGCCCGTTGATGTTCTGCCCGAATTTGAAGAGCCCGGGCATGACTATCGTGTTCGCGCCCTCGGCAGAGAGCCGGTAATATCTCTCGTTGGAGTAGTATCTGTAAAGGTTGTAGTTGTCGGGTCCGAGGTCGGAGATCCATTCCTGACCGTTCTTCTGAATTATGAAGTTTCCGCCGTCGATATTACCGTGCGAGCCGGTAGCTGTGTTTACCGTGTTTATAAGGTTGTTCTTTCCGGTGTGCAGTCCGGCAAATATCGCACCCTTGTACCAGGATGAGCGGGTAACGAATGTGTCGATACCCTCGGAATAATATTCCTTGCCGAGAGAGTCAAGGTCACGGAGCCCTCCGTTCGCCCCTCCACCGTCATAGCGGTAGTCGCTGTTGTAGTAAATGGCATCCTCGAAGGCGACGCCCTTGCCGTCGTATACCTGCTTGTACCGCAGGGCAATGAGGTCGTCGTGCCCGTACCACGCCCCCGCAAATGAGAAGTGGCATGTCTCAATACTGATATAGTTGCCGTCGTGATAGTTCCATGCTCTCTGGTCGGACGACTCGAGGTTAAGCGCAAATCTGCAGGTGCCGTCAAGACCCGGAGTTGACATGAACCCATAGTCGGAGCCTGTCGCCGAGACGAGGTTCTCAATCATTACGAAGAATGTGTTCGTTCCGTATACCCAGTATGACGGAGACTCGATGTAGGATCCGTCGGGAGCGTATACGTCAAGGCAGTAGGGAACACTTCTGAATATCCAGCCGATAGTCCGCTCGACGCCGGTCTGCATACTGTCTGTATTGCGCTGCATGTCGGTGGCAAAATTGCCCGAGACGGTGAAGTACATGAGTCCGGGAGTTGTCCCGACGGTGTATTCACCGGTCTTCGTCGTGGTCGCCTGCTGACAGTGCACGGCTTTGACCGCATATTTTGGGACGGTGGTTGAGTAGTCGACGTCATATCCCGCTATTGCGAGCGCCGCGGTCATAACGCCGGAGGTGCAGACCGTGCCCCAGTTGTTCGTCCTGTATTTTACTACGTATCCTCCGGCAGCGCGGGCAGACCAGTTGACTGTTTTGCCCTCGGTAAACTGTATGTAAGCGGGGAATATCGCCTTTTCGTAGAGCATCTGTGCGAAATTCGCGCGCTGCTCTGTCGTGAGCGCGGAGTATATCCAGTCGTAGGCTGTAGCGATAGCCACCGCGCCGTCCGCGTCATTCAGGAAGTGACCGTCGCCCCAGTGCATCCAGCCGCCGAGCTCGGTGATGACCTGCGCCGCAGCATCTGCATAGAAAGTCTTCTCGGTTATCTGATATGCAAAGGCGAGGTATTTGAGCGAGTCGGTGAAGTCGGGAAGATAGGACCGTCCGCCGATGTCATACCCGTCCTCGTACATCATTCCGTGCGAGGAGTAGGATTTATTTATCGGCTGTGCAAACGCGCTTTTCACGACCGTGTATTCCTCATCAGAAATTTTCGTAAACCTGCTTGTGTTTGAAAGATAGCTGTTCGCGCGGGTAACAAGATAGCTTATATAGCTCTTGAGCTCACGGTTCTCGTTCGTCTCGTCTGCCGCGTACACCGCGCGCAGCCTGTCAAAGTCGGATTTCGTAGCCTGAAGTCTCGGGTGCGCATTTTCGTCTGTCAGGTCGTTGCCCCACTTATCCTTCATAGCGGAGATGACGCCCTCGCCTGCGGCTTCGACCGTAGCGTCGGACTCGTCCGCAACATTCGGGAATACGAGCGTCTTTATGTATTCCGCCATCGCGTCGATGCCTATCCTCTCGCGCGTGAAGTAGACTTCTCCGCCGGTTCTCATTGTGATGACGCCCATGCTGTCCGCGGTGAGGGAGGCGCCGAGGAGCGTCTGCGCGTCCTCCGAACTTATGAGCGCGCCGCCATCCGTAGCTTTCAGCTGGTGCGCGTGGCTGACTGGGGAGTACCCCCGTATCGTGGACTGCACGGATGCCATCGAGTAGGAGATAACCGATGTGTCGCCGTTGTCGGAATTTTCGCCGAACGAGAGGACGGTGTCCGTCGCCGGGTTGAATATGAGCTTTGTGTCGCCCTTTTCAACATACAGCTCTCCGTTCTTGTCCGTTACCGTATAGCCCGCGAGCTCCGCGAGGGCTTTCAGCGGCATGTAGAAGAGCCCGTTGTCATTTACGGGTGCGACCTCTGCGGTGCGTGCCGCGCTCCCGTTCTGCCAGACGGTTTTGTTACCGGTCTTGAAGATGTATGGGGAGTTAAGGTTCGCGTAAAACGCGGGGTCGACCAGATGCCCGTACATAGAGGATATCTTCGTCGTGCCAATGCCGTTCGCGTCGACGCTCTTTGCCGCGCCGGAGTAGAGGTACATGTTGTCGAGCTTCAATGTCTGGCTCGCCTCCGCGCTCGACTGAATGTAGAAGTTGACCCTCTCAATGTAGTCGCCGTCAAGGTCAATGGTCTTGTTATTTACCTTGTTTGTTCCGTCAACATATACGGTGGCTTTCTTTGTCTTCGTATTTATCTCATAGCGGATAGTGTGCCACGTGTCGGCTATTGAACCGTATCCGGCTACTATTCTTCCGGTACAAAGAGTTGTGCCGAAAGCGGAAAGCGTCATCTCTGTGTAATCTCTTTCTGAAAGATTCAGAAAACCGCCTTTTTCAGTTCCTTTCACTAAGGTCTGCGTCAGTATTTCGTTGTACCTTGACGCGCCCGCCATGCGGAGCATTATCAGCGAGCCGTTCGTCGTCACGCTCTCTGTGTCGAGCTTTATGTCAAACTGAAGTACAATGTCCGCGTCGCCGAAATTCTCGGCGTCCGGTTTTATGTAGAACTCGGAGCTTCCGCCCTTGAGCCACAGCCCGTTGCCGCTCTTTCCGGCGCCGGTCGTGAGTGTTCCTGCAGAGTGCACGAGCCCGTCCGTGAGGGAGAAGCCGCGCCCTTCGTCAAAGTCACGGTGATAGTACACCCGGGTGAAGTCGTCTGCCGCGCTCCCGATATTCGAGAAGAGCAGTATCGCCGGTAGCGCGATAGCTGCGATCAGTACGAATGTCAGTAGCTTTTTCATCCGTTTTTTCATTTTGTTACTCCTTTTTTGTTCGCTTGTCTTGCTTAGGGGGGATTAGAAAACTCTTACCACTGTAACAATTATAACATAGTAAAGGCTCTTCGTGAAGACGGAAATTTACACGAAAATGAATGGACTTTTTTGTGCAACATCACGCTCGCGCGCGACATGTCGAGAAAAGTATACATCCCGTTCATTGACATTCACTTTGTCGGATGGTATAATGTAGGCAGTAAAGGCTGAAAGGGCGGGGAACACCCGGTTTTGTAAAATGGAAGATAACGGTTACGAGAGATACAGTGATTATAACGAGCCGGAGGAGGATAACCCCCGCGGCGGCGCTTTCGTCCTGATAGTGAAAATTCTGATAGCGATTGTCTGCGTCGCCGTCATAGGGCTCATAGCGTTCAGAATGATACTCCGCACTCATTGGAGCGACGGTATGAAGAATATAGCCTTTACCGAAAGGCTCACGGAGTATTATAAAAAGACCGACGGTGACATAGGCGCGAAAACGCAGAAGCTCCGTGCGGAGTACGACGACCCGAAGCTCGGAAATTTCTTCGCCGGTAACCTCATAGTCATCCCGGGGATAGACGAGGTGCAGATCTCCCTGCGCTTCAATGTCTCGGCGCTTCAGGATATAAATGCAAAATATGGGGAGGAGCTCTCAGCTGACGACCCGGACCTTCTTTCTTTTCGTCTCTATGACAA
This sequence comes from uncultured Clostridia bacterium, assembly GCA_937914815.1. Lineage (GTDB taxonomy): Bacteria > Bacillota > Clostridia > Oscillospirales > CAG-272 > UBA1740. The sequence continues at coordinate 10,723 of CALDMI010000048.1, read as the reverse complement.
CTATGGGCGCGAGTATACCGACCTCGTGTATTGTGAATCTGACAGCCTCCTGATGTACAGGTTCAGAAAGCTTGTGTTCGACGGCGTCGACCTTGACCGAGGGGAGGAGTACCCGGAGTGGATAAGGCTTGAAATATTCGTGAAAGGGCATACCGACAAGCCGTATTCAAAAATACTCATTTACGAAAATAACGAAGACTATTCGACTTTTACAGACTACGCACTCAGCGATAAGGAGAGACCGTAATGCAGAGCTTTTCCGTCCGTCCGACCCCACAGAATAAAATTGCCCCGATACTCTGTTTTTCGGCGGCAGGTGCCGGGGCGTGTATCACTTTCGCCTACCTTACGGCAGAAAAATACCGCGGTATTCTCGGCATTCTTGCAATAGCCCTTATCACCGCGGCGGTGTTTGTCTATGTAAAATTCCTGTCGTCTTCATATATCTATGAGGTCTCGGCAGATAACCCGGATGACCCGCTCCTTATAGTCACAAGAAGAACGGGGAAGAGGCTGACCACCCTATGCCGCGTCGCAATGGCGGATATAACCGCCGTGAGCTATGAGCGCCGCGGCGAGAAGCATAAAACGCCTTACGGCACAAAAAAATACGTCTATTGTCCGACCCTCTGTCCCCCCGCGCGCATCCGCCTCTCGGAGAAGAATAAATACGAGACCGCGGAGATACTCATAGAGGGAACGGAGGAGTTAGCCGCCTATCTCACCTCCGCCGCAAAATCCGCAAGGCAAGCCCGCGGCGGCAACTACTACGGCGACGAGTGACCCCCGCATAATCAAAACAGCAAAATGAAAAGCGCCCGCTGAGGATATGAACTGCTCCGGATTGTGCAGACATTCCCCGCGGGTGCTTTTTCACTTTTTATATAAACTGCCGACAGGCGAATATCACTGCGCACCTATGGCGCGTCGTAATCCGTCGTCCGATATAGTCCTGCACAGCTCCGCGTAATTTCCCGGCAACGGATGCCCGTGCGTCACCGCCTCCTCGATTCCCGCCCCGCCGCCGAGCCTCTGCCATATGTCCTCAAAGGCGAGCGAGCGCGCACGGGAGAGTATAAACCCCTCTATCCAGTAGGAAAATTCGGTATTAGGTGACAGATGCTCGAGCCGCTTCATTTTTTCGTACATCGGGAGCCCGTCGCCCGCGTCCCGCCATGTGTCGACAAACGCGTAGTCAAAATTCTCTGCCGGCATCTGCGTCTGTGCATATTCAAATGCATCGGAGACTATAACGCTGACCTTTTCTTTGTGCGGAAACTGCGGGAGTATCACCCGCTCGAAGAGCTCTGCCGCCTCCGGGCTTATTTCAACCACCGTGACGCTCTCGACGTTCTCCTTTTCGGATACCCGATAGGCGTAATACCCGAGTCCCAGCCCGAACGTAACCACCCGCCCGTGCGCCGCGGCGATCGCCTCCTCGCAGGTGTCGACATCAACAGGGGTGAGCGTCATCCACTCGTTTCCCCTCTCGAGCACGGCGGGGAATGTGAAGTCCTCGCGGAAGTAGCCGAGCGGCGGGTACTCGAGAAAATCCTCTCTCACCGCCATGTCCCCGCATACAAACGCGCGGTACGCCGGGTATATCTCGTTTTTCAGAGAAAAATTCCCGACGGAAACATCCGGTATCCGTACGTTCTTAAAGTACGGATTTTCCCGGTAGCGGGAAATATCGAGCACCTGCACCGCGGGAAGTATATAATCCCTCTGTATGCGCAGGTCCTCCGGCGTGTCCTCCGGGGTGAGCGCGCGGGAGAGCACCGCGCCGATGACCGCCGCCTCGTCCTCCCGGGGGCAGTCGAGTGCCGACATCATCTCCGCGTCAATGAGCGCGGGATAGGATGTTAAGTAGTCCGAAAAAAGGCGGGATACGCGATAGTTTCTGTCGAACCTCTCCCGCAGACGGTCGAGCTTTATTTTGTCCGGAAAATCAAACATCAGAGACCTCCGTTTGTCATATTCTTTATATTGTGATTTTACCACGCCGCCGCCGCGAAATCAACCCCCGTGTGCAAAAATCGCACATCTCCCGGCGGACTTTTTCGCATTTTCCGATATTTTCCGCCCGCGCGCCCGAATATAATAATGGAGAAATATATTGACTAAATGTGAATAAAGGTGTATAATGGTGAAGATAAAACAGTTTTGTGCGCCCGCCCCGCGCACATATCAGCGCCGCACAGCGGACAAGGAAAGGAATTTTACGGATGAAATTTACAAAAAGAAAGCTCGCGCTTTCCGCGATTGACCTTCTCTCCTTCCTCGCAAGCTATTCTGTATGCATGCTTTTCAGCTACTTCCCGGCGGGGAATGCCGATGCCCCGGGTCTCCTCGAGTTTTTCGGCAACTTCGCTATCCTCTGGATATGTATATTTCTCTCGCGCTATGTCTGCCGCGTCTATGCCGTGGTGTGGAGATATGCCGGCGTCGGCTCGTTTCTCATGGTCGTCATGGCAGACTTCTTCGGCGGCGTAATAGGTCTTACAATATCCTACTTCACCGGCGTCCTCTTTGTCGGCGGCTGGCGCACGGTCTCGATTGTCGCCATACATACGATAGTCACCCTCTGTATCCGTTTTGTCTATCAGCTCTATTATAAGCTCCAGAACCGAACGGTGTCGACACAGAACGCAAACAAAATCCGCGTCGCGATTGTCGGCGCCGGGCAGATAGGCACCCTACTTGCCGAGGAGCTCCTGTACGGCAAGAACAGCCACTATGTCCCGGTCTGCTTCTTTGACGACAGCCCGGATAAGTACGGCAGCCTTGTCTGCGGGCTGAAGGTCTATTCGCCCTACGACAATGTGACAGACAAGATAACAAAGCTTGAGATAAAGGAATTTTTCATTGCCATTCCGTCCCTCGACGGCGACCGCCTCGACGAGATACGCCGCTTCTACCTCGCCACGGGCTGTAAGGTCAAAATATACGAGTTCCCGTTTACCGACGGGGCGGCGAGTCCGACGGAGCGCAGAGTGGTCCGTGAGTTTAAAATAGAGGACCTCCTCTTCCGTAACAGCCTGAAAGTGATAGACTCCGTGACCGCAGACTTCTACCGCGGGCGCACCGTGCTTGTCACCGGTGGCGGCGGCTCAATAGGGAGCGAGCTCTGCCGGCAGATAGCAAAGTGCCAGCCGAAGCGGCTTATAATCTTTGACATCTACGAAAACAACGCCTACGATATACAGCAGGAACTGAAGAGCAAATACGGCGCGTCGCTTGACCTCTGCGTCGAGATAGGCTCCGTGCGCGACCGCGCGAGGCTGAACGCCCTCTTTGCCGCCTACCGCCCGGAGATAGTCTTCCACGCTGCGGCGCATAAGCACGTTCCGCTTATGGAGCACTCTAATTGTGAGGCGATAAAGAATAACTGCCTCGGAACCTACAATACCGCCGATATGGCGGAGAAGTACGGCGTCCGTAAGTTCATTCTCATATCCACCGATAAGGCGGTGAACCCGACCAATGTCATGGGCGCGTCAAAGCGCATGTGCGAGATGATAGTCCAGTCGAGGGTGGACAGCAAGACAGCCTTCGCCGCCGTCAGATTCGGAAATGTCCTCGGGTCGAACGGCTCGGTAATCCCACTCTTCAAGCGGCAGATAGCCGCCGGAGGACCAATAACCATAACCGATAAGCGCATAATCAGATACTTCATGACGATACCGGAGGCGTCCGGGCTTGTCATGCGCGCCGGAGCAATGGCGGAGAGGGGAGAGCTGTTTGTCCTCGATATGGGTAAGCCCGTGAAGATTCTCGACCTTGCAAAGAATATGATAAGCCTCTCCGGGCTCACCCCGTATGAGGATATAGATATAGTCGAGACCGGGCTCCGCCCCGGGGAAAAGCTCTATGAGGAGCTTCTCATAAAAACTGAAACCCTGAAGAAAACCGACAACAGCCTTATATTCATAGAGCAGGATCACCCCCTCAGCCGCGAGGAGGTGGACAAAAAGCTCGATGTCCTTCGCGCCGCTGTCGAGGCGGCAGAGGACGAAATAGGCGCGACCTCGATAACCGAGGCTATGAAGAGCGTCATACCGACCTTCCGCTCTCCGGATGAGGTGAACCGCACCGCCTCAGAGTCGGAGGAAATGAAAAGAGTAAAACAGCGCGCATGACGCGCGGAAAGAGAAAACACCGGGCGTCCGGTGAGGAAATTTCTTATAAAATGAAAAGTACATTCGGCAATAATCCACCCCCGGCAGAGGAGCTCTGCCGAAAAAACGGAGAAACAACTCCCGAAATGATAGTGCGCCTTAGAAAGCTCGGGGTGCATACCCCGACAAAGGGGATGATAAAAACCCCGGAGCAGATTGAGGGTTGCCGCGAGGCAGGACGGGTGAACAGCCTTGTCCTCGACGCCGTCGAGCGGGAGATCTGCATAGGCATGACGACGCAGGAGATAGACGATATCGTAATGCGGGAGACAAAGGCGCTTGGCGCTCTGCCTGCCTGCCTCGGCTACGAGGGCTTTCCGCGCGCGGTGTGCACTTCCGTCAATGACGTCGTCTGCCACGGTATACCGTCGGATAAGGTCGTCCTGCGTGACGGCGATATCGTAAACGTGGACTGCACGACGATATACGGCGGCTATTTCGGCGACGCGTCGCGTATGTTCATGATAGGCACCCCGTCGCATGAGGCGAAGAGACTTGTCGAGACCGTCAGATATGCGGTGGAGGAGACGGCGAGCCACGTCCGCCCATATACCTACACCCTCGGCGATATAGGCTATGATGTAAATTCGATATGCTCCCGCCGCGGCTATTCGGTCGTCAGGGATATAGGCGGTCACGGCGTCGGTCTCCGTATGCATGAGGACCCGTATGTATGCCATGTCGGCACCCCGCGCACCGGGCTTCTCTTCCTCCCCGGAATGATATTCACGATAGAGCCTATGGTAAACGCGGGCAGGGAAGAGTTCACGGTTGACCGTCACGACGGCTGGACCGTCAGGACGGCGGACGGCTCGCTCTCCGCACAGGTGGAATATGAGATACTCGTCACAGAGGACTCCTACGAAATTCTTTCAAAATAAAACGCACGGGAGGTACTATGTTAAAAACCGAAATCCGTGATTTTCATCTGAAGCTCGGTGAGGGGGAGCCGCTCCCCTGCCGCGCACCGTGCAGCGTCCTGTCGGTGCTCACCGCCGCAAAGAAAATAGACAGACGGCTGTTTTCGGGCGGGAAGTTCATGTATGACGAGCTTCTTTCCCGCGGCTGTGAGTTCTTCGCGCACTTCAATGTCGGCGCGGGAGAGTTCGCCCTTGAGCATCTCTACCTCTGCGCCGTCGGCATCGACTCCCGCGCGGAGGTAATAGTCAACGGGCGCACCCTGATACGCACCGAGAGCCTTTTCCGCACGTATATGTGCGATATAAAGAACTTTGTCACCCTCGGTGAGAATACCCTGACCATCCGCTTTGCCGCTGCGGCAGGGGCGGATAACCGCCCGCCGTATCAGATGCTCCTCGGCATGTCGGATATCGGCTTAGCCGGGAAAATAGAGCTGATGTCCTTCTCCGGCTGTGCGATAAGCGGGGTTGAGACCTCGCAGAGACACGCGGACGGCAAGGTAGTGATAGACATCGCCGTCGACGCGATAGGCGACGCCGAGAATTCAAAGGCGGTGGCGACCCTCGTCTCCCCGTCCGGAAAAACCTACTATTCCGGCATAGTCAGAGGGCGCGGCACGCTCTCGCTTCCCGACCCGGTGTACTGGTGGCCAAAGTCGCTCGGGGCGCCGTATCTCTATGACCTCACCGTCACGCTTTACAGCGACAGCGAGGCGGCGGATACGTACGAATGTAAAATAGGAATACGCACCTTCTCGTTTGATACGAGCGAGGCGGGCACAAGAAAATATATCCCGGAGATAAACGGCGTCCGTTTCTGCATGATGGGCGCGGTGGTAGAGCCACCGGCGCTCCTTCTCCCGGATATAACGAATACGAAATACGACTCCCTCCTTCGCGACGCTGTGAAGGCGGGGTATAACACGGTCCGCGTGCGCGGAGACGGTATTTACCCGTCGGAGGGCTTTCTTTCCCTCTGCGATAAGTACGGGCTCTGCGTCTGGGTCGACCTCCCGACGTATGACACCCCGGACCTCACCTGTTACGGCTACCTGTCGGATGCGCGAGAGTTCATTCATCGCGCGGGCTCACACCCCTCTCTCTGCGTCATAGCGGGGAACTGCGGCGGGGAGCTCACCGCGAGGAGCGGGGCAGACCTTGACAGCTACCGCGATATATTCCTGAAAAAACTTCCGGAGCTGTGTCAGAGCCATGCAAAGGGCGCGGTATACCTGCCCTCGACCCCACATGCGGAGCCACAGACGGCGCCCGGCTCGCGCACAGGTCTTGATTATCATGCCGAATTTTATGAGGAGCTGACGGCGGGGGATATGCCCGCGTTCTGCTCCGAGCTCGGTTACCCGTCATTTCCCGCCTACCGCACCTTCCTTGACGAGTGCGGCGGGGAGGTAAACCCCCTCACCCCGGAGGGCGAGGAGATAAACCGTCTCCCGGGCGGAAATGCCGCCCTCTGCGCTGAAATACTGAAATCCACTCCGTACCCCTACGGCGTTTGGCAGCTTGTATACGCATCCGGTATCGCGTCGGCGGAATACGCAAGACGGACTGTTGAATACCTCCGCTCAAAGCCCACCGGCTGCCGCGGAATTATAATCCGCTCGCTGAACGGTACGGCGCCCGCGGTCTCCGCCGGGGCGATAGACTCCGCCGGAAGAAAGAGACCGCTCTACTACTATTCACAGCGCTTCTTCTCCCCCGTGCTCCTTATGGCGCGCGAGGACGGCGGAAGACTTGAATTTATCCTCTCAAATCAGAGAAGAAGACAGTATGACGGCACTCTCCGCGTCTCCCTATGCAACAGCTCGAATGATGTGGTCTATACCGTCTCTGCCCCGGTCACCGTCCCGGAGATGAGCGTCTCGCGCGTCTATTCCTGCGATATATCGGATATCCTCTCGGGGCATGAGAGGGAATATTACCTCCGTTATTCGGTCTCGGGCGACGATGTGCCCGCCTATTCCGCCACCTCGCTTTTCGTCCCCTCGCGTGAGTTCCTGTTCCGCGACCCGAAAATACATGCCGACCTGCGCGGGAGCGGAACGGCGTATACACTGACGCTCTCCGCCTCGGCGTTCGCCATGGCTGTTGAGGTCTCGTTTGAGCATACCGGGGCGCGCTTCTCGGATAACTGCGTCGATATAACGGCGGACGGCTCGGTGAAGATAAATGTCGATGTCGCGGGCGGCATAACCTCGGCAGAGCGGCTGCTCGGAGAGCTCAATATCATCTCCTATTACGACATAGGAAGATGACCGAAAAAGGTATCAATTAAATATCCCGAAAGGGAAAAGGAGTATAAAAATGAAAAATTTCTGGTCTGATTTCAAAAAATTCATCAGCCGCGGAAATGTGGTCGACATGGCTGTCGGTGTGACCGTCGCCTCCGCGTTCACGGCTATCGTGACCGCGTTCACAAAGGGCTTTATATCCCCGCTTCTCGCCCTCCTGTCGGGCGAGTCGACGCTCGGAGAGATGAAGTCCGTTATCCGCCCTGCCGTTACCGAGATTGCCGCAGACGGCACCGTTACGATAGTAACGCCGGAGGTCGCAATCCTCTGGGGCGCATTTCTGCAGGCAATAATAGACTTCCTTATTATCGCGCTCGCTCTCTTCGTCATGCTCCGTGTTGCGATGTCGATATCGAACGGCGCAAAGAAGCTCGGCGACGATATAAAGAAGCTCCCGTCGACACAGCGTGAGCTCGCGGAAAAGCAGCTCGCCGAAAAGGCGGAGGCAGAGGCTAAGGCTGCTGCTGAGAAGGCAGAGGCTGAGGCAAAGGCGGCGGCAGAGAGAGCAGAGGCTGAGGCGCGCGCAAAGGCTGCCGTGGCTGATGTGACCGCAATGAGCGAGCGGCAGGAGGCTCTCCTTACCGAGATCCGCGACCTTCTGAAGTCGCTGAATAAGCAGAGCTGAACCGAAAATACATAATAAAAACGGGTGCCGGGGGCTTTCGCCGCGGCACCCGAAATTTTCCCGGCACCCCGTGAAATTGATACACGGGGTGCCTATTTTCTGTAAAAATCAGCGAATAATACCGCGCTTTTCTGACAATGTGCCGCCACCGTGACGGCATATCCGCGCCTCGTTCGTTCGCCCCGTCAGCACAGGATATGTAAGACAATTCAAAATTTTTCCCGCTTTCGATTGACAAACCCACAGCTTTCCTTTATAATTACTGTATGTGCGCTTTTTATTAAAATAAATACCGGCGCGCGTACTGCTCCGCATTTTTTCGCGGATTTGTCCAACGGAGGTCAAGTGAAGTAAAATGAACAATTTTGATGTGATAATTATAGGCGCCGGTCCCGGCGGAATATTCTCGGCGTATGAGCTCTCGCTCATAGCGCCCGAGCTCAAGATAGCGGTTTTTGAGGCTGGTCACCCCCTCGCAAAGCGTAAGTGCCCGATAGACGGCGAAAAGATAAAGACCTGCATAGGCTGTAAGAGCTGTTCCATAATGAGCGGCTTCGGCGGTGCGGGCGCATTTTCCGACGGTAAGTATAACATAACGAACGACTTCGGCGGGACACTACATGAGCACGTGGGTAAAAAGTGCGCGCTTGACCTCATGAAGTACGTCGACACAATCAATATGAAATACGGCGGGGAGGGGACGAAGCTCTATCGACAGCCGCCTCCCGCTTCAAGAAGATATGCATACAGAATAAGCTGAATCTTCTTGACGCCTCCGTCCGTCACCTCGGCACGGATATAAACTATGTCGTCCTCGAGAACCTCTATCACTATCTGAAAGAGCGTGTGACCTTCTTCTTCGATACTCCGGTATCAAAGGTCGGCGCACTCCCTGACGGCGGCTTCACCGTCACGGCGAAGAACGGCGAGTTCACATGTAAGAAGTGCGTTATCTCGGTCGGAAGAAGCGGCAGTAAGTGGATGGAGTCGGTTTGCGCCGGTCTCGATATCCCGACAAAGTCAAACCGTGTCGACATCGGCGTGCGCGTAGAGCTCCCGGCGGTCGTTTTCTCACACCTGACGGACGAGCTCTATGAGTCCAAAATAGTCTACCGCACCGAAAAATTCGAGGACAATGTCAGAACCTTCTGCATGAACCCCCGCGGCATAGTCGTAAACGAGAACACAAACGGCATAGTCACCGTAAACGGGCACAGCTATGAGGACCCCGCAATGCAGACGGAGAACACAAACTTCGCCCTCCTTGTTGCAAAGCATTTTTCGGAGCCGTTCAAGGACTCGAACGGATACGGCGAGTCGATAGCCCGCCTTTCAAATATGCTCGGCGGCGGAGTGATAGTACAGCGCTTCGGCGACCTCGTCCGCGGCAGACGCTCGAACTATAAGCGTATCGAGGAGGGGCTCGTGACCCCGACTCTTCAGGCAACCCCGGGCGACCTCTCGCTCGTCCTCCCGAAGAGAATACTTGACGGGATAATCGAGATGATATACGCCCTTGACAGAATAGCACCCGGCACCGCAAATGACGATACTCTTCTTTACGGCGTCGAGGTGAAGTTTTACAATATGGAAGTTGAGACAGACGAACACCTTGAGACAAAGTACAAGGGACTCTACATCATAGGAGACGGCAGCGGAATAACACATTCGCTCTCCCATGCATCTGCCTCCGGCGTCTTTGTCGCCCGCGATATGGCGGAGAGGATGTGACCGCCTTTCCGGCTTCCGTGTCCTGACCCAAAAGGAGACACACATGTTATTCGGAAAGCACATAAACAGATATTATCTGCGCTATGCGCCCGCGCTCCTGCTCGGTATAATAGCGCTCTTCGCGGTGGACTTTTTCTCGCTCCGCATACCGGAGTACTACCGCATGATGATAAACGGGATGAACACGGGTTTTGTCGACATCGGCGGCGAGAGCGTCCCGTTTGATACGGATTTTCTTGTAAACCGTATTTGTATGCCGTTCATCGGCATAATTCTCGCCATGGTCGCCGGTCGCTTCCTCTGGCGCATATGCTTCCTCGGCGCGGGCGTCCGCGTCGAAACTAACCTGCGCGACCGGATGTTCGGCATATCGAAGACACTTTCCCAGCAGTACTACCAGAGAAACAAGGTCGGAAACCTGATGTCCCTCTATACGAACGATATAGAGACGGTTCAGGACTGTTTCAGCTCGGGTATTCTCATGCTCTTTGATACAATCCTCCTCGGCACCTTAGCCCTTTGGAAGATGTTCAGAATGAACCCGTATCTGACCCTCCTCTCGCTTATCCCTGCGGGGCTCCTCCTCGCCGTCGCCATGGTCGTAGGCAGGGCAATGGAGCGTAAGTGGGACGAGAGACAGCGCGCGTTTTCCGCCCTCTCCGACTTCTCGCAGGAGTGCTTCTCCGGCATCGCGGTGGTAAAGGCGTTTGTAAAGGAAACGCGTGAGCTTCTCGCGTTCCGCAAACTCAATAAAGAGAACGAGGACGCGAATGTCGCTTTTACAAAGGCGTCGACGCTTCTGAATGTCCTTGTCTCATTGTTTGTCGAGTCGATAGTCTGCGTCATTCTCGGCTACGGCGGCTACCTCGTCTATAACGGGACGTTCAACGCTGGCGAGCTCCTTGAATTTTACGGCTATTTCGTCTCGATAGTCTGGCCCTGCATGGCAATATCACAGCT
>CALDMI010000047.1 GCA_937914815.1 uncultured Clostridia bacterium | reverse complement strand
ACCTTCGGCATGATAGACTTTCGCGTCTATCCGGAGGAGAAGTCGTTCGGCACCGTCGTCGGCGGAGCCTTCCGCATGTCCTGTCTCATCGTCCGCATGTGCTGGGAGTCGATATTTGACCTCATCCGCGGCAGATATACCTTTGAGGCGGTCTCCGGACCGATAGGTATCTCCTCCGCGATAGGCAGCGCCGCAAAGCAGGGTTTTATATCACTTCTGAACATCACCGCCGTGATAAGCATAAATCTCGGCGTCATGAACCTTCTGCCTATCCCCGCGCTTGACGGCGGGCGCCTTTTCGTGACGCTTGCGGAAATCATAACAAGAAAAAAACTCCCCCCGAAGGTCGAGGGGACGATAAACACCGTCGGGCTCATGCTCCTGCTCGGGCTGACAGCTGTCGTGGCGGTGAAGGATATCATAGGACTGTTTCACTGACGGAGTGTAGCTTTCGATGAATTATAACAGCATAAGACGGCACAGCCGCCCCGTTGTGGTTGGTGATGTCACAATAGGCGGGGAGGGCAGAATAGCCGTCCAGTCAATGACCAATACGGACACCCACGACGCGGACGCAACATATGAGCAGATCCGGCGGCTCACCGCCGCGGGCTGTGATATAGTCCGCCTGACCGTCCCGGACCTCGCGGCGGCGGAGACCTTCCGTATACTCAAGTCGCGCGGCGTGAAAATTCCCCTCGTCGCCGATATACATTTCGATTACCGCATTGCGATAGCCGCCGCGAGGTGCGGCGCGGATAAAATCCGCATAAACCCCGGCAACATAGGCTCGCGCGATAAGGTGCGTGAGGTCGTCGCCGCCTGCCGCGAGTACGGGCTTCCGATAAGGATAGGCGTAAATTCCGGCTCGCTTGAAAAGCATATTCTCGAAAAGTACGGGAGCCCGACGGCAGAGGCGCTCGCGGAGAGCGCGCTCTATCACGCTGAGATACTCGAGGACTGCGGATTTTCCGACATCGTCATATCCGTGAAGTCGTCGTCGGTCCCCCGCATGATAGCGGCGAACCGTATTCTTTCGGAAAAGACCGATTACCCGCTTCACCTCGGCGTGACCGAGGCGGGCGCGCGTCTTTCCGGCGCGGTGAAGAGCAGTGTCGGCATAGGCTCGCTCCTCTCCTCCGGCATAGGCGATACGATACGCGTTTCTCTGACAGACGACCCGGTGGAGGAGGTGCACATGGCGCGGGAGATTCTCTCCTCGCTTGAGCTCCTTGAGAATCCGGGAATGAATATAGTCTCCTGCCCGACCTGCGGCAGGACGAAAATAGACCTTATCCGCCTCGTATCCGAATTTGAAAACGAGGTAAGGGCGCGCGGGCTTGACCGCCTGAATATTAAGGTCGCGCTCATGGGCTGTGTCGTAAACGGACCGGGCGAGGCGCGCGAGGCTGATATAGGCATCGCCGGCGGGCAGGGAGAGGGACTTCTCTTCCGCCATGGCGAGACCGTGCGTAAGATCCCGGAGGACAGGCTCATTCCGGAGCTTATCGGGGAGATAGAGCGTATGCGTGACACCGGGGAGATAAACTGACGCCCCATAAAACAGGAAAAGAAAAAACAAGGAGCTTTCAATGCAAGAACGGAAGTTTTTCGACATTTTCACAAGATATTCTCCCACAGAGGACAAGCGGGAGCTCCTTTCGCATGCCACATCGGCACAGTTCCGGAGGG
>CALDMI010000046.1 GCA_937914815.1 uncultured Clostridia bacterium | reverse complement strand
TATCTATGGAAGAAAGCTATAAAATTTCCATGCAAAAAATCATCGAGGAATTCCACCTCGAGACCATCTACCTTCCCGACCTGCCGGAGAATATTTTCGTCACCTGCTCGAGGGTGAACCGCCCGGGGCTCCAGCTCGTCGGATTTTACGACCATTACGAGCAGGCGAGACTGCAGATAGTAGGTAAGGTCGAGAACCTCTTTATAAATCAGCTCGATCCGGACGAGAGGTCAAGGAGGCTTGAGGACTTCTTCCGCTCCCGCCCTGTCGGAGTGATTGTGACGAGCTCCATTGAGGTGAGCCCGGACACCGTCGCGATAGCAGAGCGGTGCCGCGTCCCGCTCCTACGGACGAGCCAGAGGACCTCGGAGTTCATGGCGGCGCTTATTGCATATCTGAATGTCGAGCTCGGACCGCGTATAACGCGCCACGGCGTCCTCGTCGAGGTCTACGGAGAGGGAATACTCCTCCTCGGAGACTCCGGGGTAGGTAAGACCGCGATAGAGCTTGTGAAGCGCGGGCACCGCCTGATAGCCGACGATGCCGTTGAGATAAAGCGCGTCTCCGCCACCGCCCTTGTCGGCAGGGCGCCGGAGCTCATCCGGCACTATGTGGAGCTGCGCGGCGTAGGTATAGTTGATGTCCGCCGCCTCTACGGTATGGGCGCGGTAAAGGACACCGAGAATATAGACCTTGTCGTAAACCTTGAGCCGTGGCAGAACGGTAAGATGTACGACCGCTTCGGTCTTGACGAACAGACGACGGATATCCTCGGCATAAAGGTGCCGACGATAGTTATCCCCGTCTCCCCGGGGCGTAACCTCTCGGTCGTTATCGAGGTCGCCGCCATGAACAACAGGCAGAAGCGCATGGGGTATAATACCGCCGTCGAGTTCAATAAAAAGCTCATGGAGAGCATGAGCGGGGAATAATTATCTGTCTTTCAGAGAGCCGCCGGACCGCCCGGCGGCTCTTTCCCTTTGTCTTTACCGCTCTCTCTCCGTGTCATAAAAAACTCCTCCGCGGCATACCTTCATAGCGAATAGCCGAAAGGAGGAAATAAGACATGCAAGAATACAAAACCGAATGTTCAAAAGCAGACATACTCTGCGAGTGCGGCTGTGAGTACACTCTCCCGGATTATATGGGGGATATACGGCGGGTCCTCGCCTGTACATCGCGCGCCGTCCCGTCGGGGCGGTTTATCGGGAACGGGGAGGTGCAGTGCGCGGGAATTGTTGCGTATGAGCTTCTATATACCGACCCGGAGGGGAAGATCTGGTGCGCACCCTTTACCGCCGATTATGAGTTCACGGCGGATATGGGAGATTGCACGTGTTCCGACTCACAGGTGTATACCCGTGTACAGAATACGACCTGCCG
>CALDMI010000045.1 GCA_937914815.1 uncultured Clostridia bacterium | reverse complement strand
AAGAATATACCGCGGACTGTATCGCAGAATAGTGGGGAAAATCAACCCTGTAAAATATGCGGCAAAGATTGGCGTAAATATGCACAATAAAAGTAAAGTTCATATTTATGGGAATGTTAATTGGAGCACTGAACCATGGATAATAACTTTAGGAAACAATGTTCATATAACCGATGGTGTAAATTTTATAACTCATGACGGTGGAACTCTATTATATCGAAATCGAGTTCCGGATTTGGAAATTACAAAGCCTATTAATGTCGGGGACGATGTATACATAGGAAACAATGTTATCATTTTACCCGGAGTAAGTATAGGAAATAATGTTGTAATCGGTGCTGGGGCGGTAGTTACAAAAGATATTCCGGACAATTCGGTCGCTGTAGGTGTGCCCGCACGAGTAATTAAAAGTGCGGATGATTATTTTGAAAAAATTCAAAGAGAATCATTGCATTTGGGAAATCTGAAAGGTATTGAAAAAGATAAAAAGCTTATGGAGCACTACAACTATAACGGGAAATCTAAAGGAATATATTTTTGAGGAAACAAAATGAATTTAACATATAACTGCGATGTAAGTTTTAAGAATAACGGCAAACTGAAGCTGCTTATAATCGTCGGCACGCGCCCGGAGATAATCCGCCTCTCAGCGGTTATTACAAAGTGCCGCAGGTACTTTGACGTTATACTTGCGCACACGGGGCAGAATTATGATTACAACCTCAACGGCGTATTTTTCAAGGAGCTGAAGCTCGCCGACCCGGAGGTTTATCTTGACGCAGTCGGCGCAAATCTCGGCGAGACCTGCGGAAACATTATCGCGAAGTCGTATACCCTCATGGCGGAGATAAAACCGGACGCGGTACTCGTGCTCGGCGATACGAACTCCTGCCTTTCGGTAATAGGCGCAAAGCGGCTGCATATTCCTATCTTTCACATGGAGGCGGGCAACCGCTGTAAGGACGAGTGTCTCCCCGAGGAGACGAACCGCCGTATCGTCGACATTATCTCGGACGTCAATATGGCATATTCCGAGCATGCGCGCCGGTATCTCGCCGACTGTGGTCTGCCGAAGGAGCGCACATATGTGACCGGTTCTCCGATGGCGGAGGTGCTCCACAACAATCTTTCGGAGATTGAGGCGAGCGATATTCATACACGCCTCGGACTTAAAAAGGGCGGATATATCCTGCTTTCCGCACACCGCGAGGAGAATATAGACACCGAAAAGAACTTTGTAAGCCTGTTTTCGGCAATCAATAAAATGGCTGAAAAGTATGATATGCCGGTGCTGTATTCCTGCCATCCCCGCTCTAAAAAGCGGCTCGAGATGTCCGGCTTCAAGCTTGATAAGCGGGTGATACAGCATGAGCCGCTCGGTTTTCATGACTACAATTGTTTACAAATGAACGCATTTTGCGTGGTTTCGGACAGCGGGACACTCCCGGAGGAGAGCAGCTTCTTTACCTCTGTCGGACACCCTTTCCCGGCGGTGTGCATACGCACATCGACAGAGCGCCCGGAGGCGCTCGATAAGGCTTGCTTCATACTCTCCGGCATTGACGAGCACGGACTTCTCCAGTCGGTCGACACGGCGGTCGAGATGAACCGGAACGGCGACTACGGCATACCCGTGCCGGATTACGTTGAAGAAAACGTGTCCTCAAAGGTCGTAAAAATCATTCAGTCCTACACCGGCGTTGTCAACAAGATGGTCTGGAGAAAAGACGTATGAGAATACTTGTAACAGGCGCAAAGGGGTTTGTCGGAAAGAATCTTGTGGAAAACCTCAAAAATATCCGGGACGGCAAAAACCGCACGCGCCCGGATCTTCATATCGAAGAGATATACGAATATGATATTGACGGCACCCCGGAGGAGCTCGACGGATATTGCGCGAGGGCGGATTTCGTTTTCAACCTCGCGGGGGTGAACCGACCGAAGGACCCGGCAGAGTTCCGGGCGGGGAATTTCGGTTTCGCGTCACAGCTTCTTGACCTTCTGAAAAAGCATCACAACACCTGCCCGGTAATGCTCTCCTCGTCAATTCAGGCGACGCTCGCCGGGAGATTTGGTACTTCCGAATACGGGCTCTCAAAGCGCGCGGGGGAGGAGCTTTTCTTCGCATACGGCGAGGAGACCGGCGCCCGTGTATTGATTTACCGCTTTCCGAACCTTGTCGGCAAGTGGGTGCGCCCGAATTACAACAGCGCGGTCGGCACCTTTTGCAACAACATAGCAAACGACCTGCCGATAACGGTCAACGACCCGTCGGTGGAGCTCGAGCTGCTGTTTATCGACGACCTTGTGGAGGAGATGTTCGACGCCCTCGAGGGCAGGGAGCACAGGTGCGAATTTGACGGCGTCAACACGGTATTCACCGAAAACGGAAGATATTGCGCCGCCCCGGTGACGCACAAGGCGACGCTCGGATATATTGTGGAGTGCCTGAAAAAATTCCACGACCAGCCGAGGACGCTCGTTATCCCGGAGATACCGGACGGGAGCTTTGAAAAGAAGCTTTACTCGATGTATCTCTCCTACCTGCCGAAAGAGAAGATTGCCTTCCCGCTGAAAATGAATATTGACGCGCGGGGCAGCTTTACCGAGCTTCTCAAAACCGAGAAGTGCGGGCAGGTCAGCGTGAATATTTCAAAGCCCGGAATAACGAAGGGGCAGCATTGGCATAACTCAAAGTGGGAGTTCTTCATCGTCGTGTCCGGTCACGGTCTCATTGAGGAGCGGAAGATAGGCACGGATGAGGTTTTGCGCTTTGAGGTCTCGGGCGAGCGGATAGAGGCTGTACACATGCTCCCCGGCTACACGCACAACATTATAAATCTATCGGACACAGATGACCTTGTCACGGTGATGTGGGCGAACGAACAGTTTGACCCTGCGCACCCGGATACATTCGGCGAGAAGGTCTGAAAAAGGAGGTGTGGTCATGGACACCGTGCGCATACTGACGGCGCTTGTTGCCGGAGAGGTCTGCGGGAAAGACATAGGCGAAGCGCCCGGCGGGCTGACGGCTGACGGGCTCTGTGAGCTGTACAAGCTCTCAAAATCACATGACCTCGCCCACCTTGTCGGAGATGCGCTGAATAAGTGCGGCGGATTTGAAAAGATCGCCGCAGGGGCGGATGACGCCGGGCGCGCCGCCGTTACGAAGGTCAAGGAGAAGTTTGACAATCAGATATTCATGGCGGTCTACCGCTATGAAAAAATAAATTACGAGCTTGGGAACCTCCGCGGCGTACTGTGTGGTGCGGGGATAGATTTTATCCCGCTGAAGGGTTCGGTAATACGGGAGTATTACCCGGAGCCGTGGATGCGGACAAGCTGCGATATTGATATACTCGTTCACGAGAGCGAGGTTGAGGCGGCGGCACAGCTCATTGTCGGAAAGCTCGGCTACACCTACGAGAAGAGAAACTATCACGACATCTCGCTTATGTCGGAGGGCGGGGTACACCTCGAGCTCCATTACAGCATAAAGGAGAACATGGAGAACATCGACGCGCTGCTCGCGGAGTGCTGGAGCTATGCAGAGTCAGCCGATGGGCACGAATACAGGTTTACAAATGAGTTCTTCATGTTTCATCAGCTCGCGCATGCGTCATATCATTTTCTCCACGGAGGTTGCGGTATAAGACCGTTTCTCGATATATATCTGCTCCGCGAAAAGATGACATATGACCGCGAGGCGCTCTGTGCCATGCTTGAGAGAACTAAGATAAAAGGGTTCTCGGAGGCTGCCGTCCGGCTCTCGGACGCGTGGTTCGGAGACGGGGAGTATGACGACATCACCCGGCGCATGGAGCGGTTTGTCCTCGCCGGAGGGGTGTACGGAAATACGGAAAATTCGGTCGCTGTCGGTCAGCAGACCGAGCGCGGGAGGCTCGGATATATTCTTCACCGGGTGTGGCTCCCGTACGATATTCTCTGTACGAATTATCCGCGCCTGCGCGGGCGGAGATACCTGCAGCCGTTCTATGAAATAAAACGGTGGTTCCGTATATTCGACCCGAAGGTAAGGAAAAATCAGTCTGGCACCCTTAATGCAATCAAAAATCTCAGCGATGAAAAAAAAGACGAGGTCAACAGAATGCTGAGCGACCTCGGAATGATTTAACGGTCCACCCGCAAATGTCGGGCAGGGTAAAACCTGCCCCGTGTATCAAAATTGAGGGGGAAAGTCAAGACATATCCCTACACAAAAAATACGGAGACACGGGTTATCCGTGTCTCCGCTGTCCCCGTGCCGGCGTTTGCCGGCGCGGGGATTTTTCGGTATTATTTTTCATTGGGATTTTGCATACAGGCTTTCACTCATAAGATCTTCATGGGCTCCTGCGCACAGGGGTTTTCACATGAGCGCCGTATGATTTTCATACGGCTCGCCCATGAGCAAAAAGCTCATGGGCTTTTGCCTTTTTTGGGTGATTTATGCGTCGTAGGAGGTTATTGCGATGTCGTTTATTTTGAGGTCCTTTACGAACGCCTTATCGAGTCCGCCGTTCGAGGAGCTGTCCTTTACATAGACGAGCTCGATATACTCGCCCGCGGCAAGGGTTATTGTGGCTTCCTTATAGTTCTCGGTTGTGGATGTGCCACCGGCGGTGTAGAGAACCGTGGAGCCGTTCTTCTTTACATAGAAGTAATCCCACTTGGACTCTGCCTCGGAGGATGCCCAGTAGCTGAAAGTGATGGTTATATCCGAGAGGGCTGTAATCCTGATTGTGGAGTTTGAGCTGTTGAGTCCGGCATTTCCGCTCGTCCAGACCCCGGTCTCCTCATCGTAGGTGAAGCATCTGCTCGCGGTCGAGCTCTTATTCTCAACTGTTGCGGGAGCAGACTCTACCCATTTACAATAGACTGTGAGATTTTCGGATATCGTCGTAGAGGTGAGTTCGGT
>CALDMI010000044.1 GCA_937914815.1 uncultured Clostridia bacterium | reverse complement strand
CTGAAGAGCGCACGGCTTCGTAAACTCGACGGTTATCTCATGACCCGTAAGAACCTCCACCGTGTCCTTATGGAGCACATGCTCACCCTTGAATATCTTTGGGAATATCATGAGGGTCTTTATCTTTCCCGAGCCGTGGAACACCTGAACGCTGAGGAGTCCCTCGCCGTTGAGTCTGTTCTGCTCCGGGGTGACCTTCATTCCGCCGCCGTAGTAACGACCGTTCATAGTAGGAGCAAGCCATACCTTCTTATACTTGTGCTCCACGCCGTCGACCGTAACGGTTGCGTCGCAGGGCTTGAAGTGGAAGAGCATGCCCTTTATTGCTATCCCGGCATAGTTTACCGGTTTGTCGGACTTCTTCTTGAGCTCGTCTCCGACCTCACAGCAGTATCCGTCGATGCCGTAACCGATACCGTTTATAAATCTCTGTCCCTCTGCCTTTATCTCGCCGTTCTCGCCGTATACGGTAACGGTGGGCAGGTTCTTTATATACTTGTTGATAAGAACGACATCGTTCTTTACCTCGTCCTTGACATCGGTCATGAAATCATTGCCCGAGCCGGCGGCATAGCAGTATATCGGGAATGTGTAATCATGCCCGTTTATCGCGTTTATAAAGTTATTGAGAGTTCCGTCTCCTCCGGCGAGAACAAGGCTGTCCCCATCGCCGAGCTTCTCAAGATAGGCGTTCACGTCGTCTATCTTCGTGATATTGACGAACACCACCTCATCGGAATTGTAATTGCTGATTATCTTTCTCGCATTGATCTCACCGTGGTTGTTGTTGGCGAGGTCGTTGTAAAGAATATGTACCATTATTTGATTCTCCTGATTTTTGTTTTGTCAGTCGAGGCGGAAAACCTCAACAAGCTTCTTCTGCGCTCCGGTCACCGGGTCGCGCTCGATCTCGAGTATATCGTCCATATACTCGTCCCACTTCTTGACTATTTCACTTCCTCCCTGCATACGGGCGGCGTAGTCCGCACCGAACTTACATTCATAGTATCCGAAAAGCCTGTCGTCAACATTCCATATGGAATAGTTCTCTATTCCGCTGTCCTTTAAGAGCTTTTTCATCTCCGGCCAGATCTCGTCATGACGGCGCTTGTACTCTTCTATCTTTCCGTCCTTGACCCTGCCGCACCATGCATATCTTTCCATGTAAAAAAACCTCCGCTGCCTGTGTATGACACCTCCGGCAATGACGGGCACCGCGGCGCGAAAACGCCGATATGAGCCCCGGGGAAATATCCGCGGCACATGCCGCAAACCATTTACTATTATAATACTTATTTCGTAATTTGTCAACCTTTTTCGCCATGGCGTGGCTTTAGGGATATTTTTCTATGAAATATGCCTAAATTTCCGCGACGGCAAAAGAGGCGCCGCCCGTGCGCCGCCGCCCAATGCGCCCCCGTGTCAGCTGTGCGCCGCAACCATGTGTGCCCACACCGCCGAGCCCGGAGGATACGCGTAAAGAACGCGTTTATTTTCGGAAAATTCAAAAGGGCTGCTCCGGAATTTTACGGAACAGCCCTCGCTTTTATTTGTTTTTTACCGTTTTTGCACGTAACTGCTCACGCCGGGATTAACCCATGCCGAGAAGTCTTGAGCCTACAAGGCTCATATTACCTGTCGAGGTTGACACAGCCTCACGGAACGCGTTGTAGCTGTCAAGTATCGTCTGATACTCGGCGAGCGCCGCGCGGTTTGTAACCGATGTAAGATCCTCTCTGAAGTAGACTATCAGAGCCTGTGCCTTGCACATCTGATTGTAGAACGGGACAAGTCTCGAGCCGAACGCCGCGCCGGTCTTATAGAAGTTGTTCGCCTCATGGACAGCGGGAGCGACGTCGGACATGTTCATCTTGCTTCCTTCTCCTCCGTTATCATGCCTGCCGGTCTCGGCGGGAACCCACTCGTTCATGCTCGTGAAGGTGTAGTCAGCATCGTCAAGGAATCTCTCGGTGCTCATTCTGTCACTTATGTCCTCTATGACAACCGCAAAGTTAAGCGAGAGAACGTTTCCGAAGTCGACTATGAGCTTATATCCGTTTCTCGGGTTCTCGGTAGTGCCGTTATCCGAGCGGTGCTGATAGTCGTAGGTTTCGTCAAGAAGCTTCGTTGTCTGGGAGGCGACCGTGAACTTCAGCGCAGAGCTCTTTGTCACCATCGTGACGCGGATGTAATGCCCGTTACCGTCGTTCATAACTACCTGCTTACCGTCGACGGATACCTCTATGCGCCCGCGCGAGCTTATATCCGTGTGGGCTATCCAGTAGAGGTGATATGCGGCGGGAAGGGTTATCTCGTCCTGAATGACAACCGTCCTTCTGTCCGAGGTGAAGAGGAGTCCTCTCTTCGCGGAGTTTGCAAGTCCCTTATAAACGCCTGTCGTATTGATTATCGAGTATGCGCCGTGCTCGTTCGAAAATACCTTTTCGGTGCTCGCAGCGCCGTTAAGGTCCTCACCGTACGGGAGAGACGCGTCCTTGATTATAACGGTGTTATGTCCCTCTGCGTTCATTCTGTAGAGCTTGTAGCGCAGGCTTGTGGTCCAGTACTCGGTAAGGTTGTAGTTATCCGCGCCGAGGTCGGTAAACCAGCGGACGCCGTACTTCGTATAGACGAAGTTGCCCGCGTCTACCTGACCGTGCGAAACGAG
This sequence comes from uncultured Clostridia bacterium, assembly GCA_937914815.1. Classification (GTDB taxonomy): domain Bacteria; phylum Bacillota; class Clostridia; order Oscillospirales; family CAG-272; genus UBA1740. Next base: position 3,763 of record CALDMI010000044.1, on the reverse strand, counting down.
GTTTGCGCCGGCGTGCAGACCGGTGTAAAGAGCGCCGGACTCCCAGCTCTCGCGCGCAACGAAGGTGTCTATTCCGCTCCAGTAATACTCGAGCTGCGCGTTCTTCAGAACATCGGGGTCATTCTGGTACTCGGGATAATAGTAGAAGAGATCCTCATAGGAACAGGACTTTGCACCGCTGTCAAGCTGATTCTTACGGATAGCGATAAGATTGTACTGACCGTACATCATACCGTACCAAGAGAAGTTCTTTGTGTCTATCGAGCCGTAAGCTGCGTCGTGGTAGTTCCAGTACATACCCTCGTTGTTCTCTATATTGACAACGAAGCTACATGTGAAGTCAAGACCGTAGGTATCGAGCAGACCGTAATCGGTGCCGGTAACGGTCATGAGCGACTGAATCATAAGGAAGAACGGGTTTGTACCGTATCCCCAGTAACTGGGCGACTCGACATACGAGCCGTCCGGAGCGTATGCTCCGAGGCAGTCGGAAATGTCCGCCATCATGTCTGTGAAGAGATCACGCATAAGCGTTCCGGAATTATGTGATGTGCCGGTCGCGGGAGATGTGAAGCTGTAATCCTGATATTCCGCAACCGCGATAAGCGCGAGCATCATGCCGGAGTCACAGACCGTGACCCAGTTGTTCGTCTTGTTCGACCAGTTCCAACCGCCGGATGCACGCGACGACTGATTGACTATTATGCCGTGGAACTGTGCCCAGCCGGGATAGAGCGACTTTCTTATGATAGCCTCGGCTATCTCCTGCCGCTTCGCATCTCCGTCTGCCACATCGTCAAAGCCGTTGTAAAGCCAGTCATAGCCGGTTGCTATGTAAGCGACGCCGTCTGCGTTGTTGAGGAAGTGCCCCTCACCCCAGTGCTCCCACTTGATGAAAGCCTTTATCATGAGGTACGCGCCCTCAACGTATTTTACATCGCCGGTCATCTGATATGCAAAGCCGAAATTCTTTATCCAGCCGGAGTAATCCGGGAGCTTGCTTCTGCCGCCGACATCGTAACCGTCGCCGTAGCACTGGTTGCCGTACATGTCAATTCCGGCGACGCCGGGCTGTATCACGTACTCTCCGCTCGCGTTCTGCTTGTATACGTAGTAGGGCTGATAGAAATATCCGTAGGTGCACTCTGAACCGGTGAAATACTCACCGTTTGAGGGGATGACGTAACGCCACTCGTACTCACCGCTCGCGTTTTTCTTGAAGAATTTGTCAAATGAGCTGCTTATCCAGTCAACGTTATCGTTTATGAACTGAAATCTTGCGTCGTCATAATCGGGGTTCTTCGCGAGCTCCTCAAGACCCTTTTCGTACTCTGCTCTTACGGAGTCAAAGGTAGACTGCGTAACCTGCACTCTCGGGTGGGTCGTGAGGTCGCCGCCGTTTTCCTTCATCTTTGCCTCGAAGTCCAGGAAGAACTGCTCGCCCGTCACGTCGTCGAATATGAAGCGGTTCATGAGTTTTATCATATTCTGAAGCCCGGTTTCACGGTTTATTATATCCTCGTACTTGGATATTATGATAAGACCCATGTCGTCATAGCAGAGATAGAAGCCCGGGAAGAGCGTCTCAATATCGTCGAGACCTATAACCGTGTACTTCTTATCGCCCTCGGTAGCATATCCGGGAGCCATTTTCAGCGTCACGACCTTGCCGCCGACGGTAGCCGTCTTACGCCCTATCGTAAGGTAGGTTGCCTCGCCTCCGGTGGATATATCGTAGGATATTCCGTCCGGGCGGAGGAAGTAGGGATATCCGAGGTATTCAAGCACCGCGTCGAGCGAGAGAGCGATGCCGTCGTCGGTCATAACCGGCGCGCCGTACTTTCCGTCATTGAATATAGTTCTCTTCTTGCCGTTCATAAGCATGTAGTCGACGCCGACCTTCATTGCGAGAGACTCATTCAGGTAATCGTCGAGACCCTTTTCCTCGGAGCCGTCGGACTTCTTTATACTTATGGTCTTGCTGAGAGACGTGTTAACATACGTGCCGTAATCGTCAGCCGGGAGCTCTGTGAAATCGTCAACTCCGCCGTAAATTCTGACATCGTCTATGCAGAAATTCTGTCCGAGCTCCTCAGAGCTTGTAACCGCCCTCATGTGGAAACGGAAGAATGCCGCAGGCACGCTCCTGTATTCATCCGCCAGCGAGAAAGCCGACTGTCTCTCTCCGTCGACGTATATCGAGAGGGCTGCACCGCCGTCACTGTAATCGAATACAAGACCTACGTCTATCCAGTCGCCGGTAAAATCCTTTACCTTGCGGTCGGAGGTACCGTCTGCGGAGGACGTGACGTAAAGCGCGTTATCCTTTATATTCAGAATGTCCTGGAACTTCGTCGCAGACTTCGTATAAAGCAGACTTCCGGTTTTGAAACTCGTCGGAGTGTCTATCTTGATTCTGAACTCGACAAAAACCTTTTCGCACCCCTTTGTTGAGGCGAGATCGTACTGCAGGAAGACCTGTTTGTTCAGAATCTCCGCATTCTGTATTCTTACAAAATAGTTGTATTCGCCGTCGCGGGTAAACTCGTTATCGATGAATATCTTGTTACCCTCAAGGTTTGCCGTACCGCCGGAGCCGAGACCGTTCGTGTAATCCCAGCCCTCGTTGTAATTACGGTTCAGAAATATCTTCGCACCGGTTGTCTCCTCTCCCTCGTCGCCCTCGGCGGCATAGGAAAGAACCGCAAAGGAGGAAAGAAGAAGCGCGAGAACCAATATGAAGCTTAATATTCTGTTTCTTTTTTTCATATTATACTTACCTCCTTATCAGTTAAAGAGCTTGCCGAGTGCCGCGGCTATGTTACCCGGTGCGCCGACCCCCTCAACAGAGGAGACGGCAGACTGTGCGTTGTTTATCTCGGAATTTGCGATACCCGCCATCTCGGCATAGGCAGTGAGCGCGGCGGCGTATTCGGTTACGCTGTCCGCTATCGCCGTAATGCTCGTGTCAAGGTAGATGTAGTATCTGTAACCCTCGGCAAGGAGCGCGAAATACTCCTCGAGTGTCCCGGACGCAGCCGCGTGGAGCTTGTTTACAATTCCGGGCATCATGGTTATCGCGAGCTCTGCCGCGTCGACATAGTCACGGTAGCTCTCGAATGTCGCGATAGCCTCGGCAACTCCGTCGCCGTCCGCATTCATGGCGTAGTAGCAGGCTCTCGCATTATCGTATGCGACCTTGAGAGACGCATAGTCGGATGCGGCTATCATCTGCGAGACGTAATTTTTGAAGAGAGTGGTGTTCTGTTCAAGGACTTTCTTATAATCTTCGCGCTGAATGTCAAGGTCTTTGCGACAGTCATCGATGAACTGAATGTATGTCTTTATAGTGTCGTCGGTTCTGTCAAGAGAAGAGGCGTTGTCGCTCAGGTAGAAGTCAAAGGAGGTGAGGTATCCAAGCTTCTCTATGTACTCTGTCGAGTCGTTTATCTTGTTGTAAATATCGACGAGCCACGCCCTGTGCTCTTCCTGTATCCTCTCCCAGAAATAAGGATTCATGCGGTTGTAGATGACCATTGCATCTGCCATTCCGGCATACTGCGGGTCGTAATCGCCGGAGGTGACAATCTTTCTCGCAAGGTTCATGAACTTAGCCATAAAGTCGTAGTTCTCTGCCCACTCCTCCTCTGTCTCATAGACCGAGAGTTTCTGCATGTAGTATACGAAGTTATCCGAATTTTCCTCGCACTCGACAGCCCTCGAGTAACTGTCAAAGTTGTCGTAGAACTCGACTGCGTCGGCA
>CALDMI010000043.1 GCA_937914815.1 uncultured Clostridia bacterium | reverse complement strand
CGCTGTCGGTCAAAGAAAAATGCCGCCCTGCCCGGTATTGCCGATTCAGGGCGGTAAAAAATTTTATGGATTTTGGTTATATCAGTCGTCGGGATACCCGTCGGGGTTCATGCGCTGCCATCTTGCGGCGTCCTCACACATTCTGTGGAGGTCGAGCTCTGCGCTCCAGCCGAGGACCTCGCGCGCCTTTGTCGGGTCGGCATAGCACTCTGCTATATCGCCCGGGCGGCGGGGGGCAATGCGGTACTTTATGGGTGAGCCCCATACATCGCCGAACGCCTTTACCATCTGGAGAACCGAATATCCGTTTCCGGTGCCGACGTTTATATAGTCGACACCCTTCATACGCTCGGTATAATCAAGCGCCTTGAGGTGCGCCTTTGCAAGGTCGACGACATGGATATAATCGCGGACTCCGGTCCCGTCCGGGGTCGGATAATCGTCGCCGAAGACGCTCAGACACTCGAGCTTCCCTGCCGCGACCTTTGCGATATACGGCAGAAGGTTATTCGGTATTCCGCGCGGGTCCTCACCTATCAGTCCGCTCTCGTGTGCTCCTATCGGGTTGAAGTAGCGGAGGATGCAGACGGACATGCCGGGGTTTGCCGCGGCGGTATCCTTGAGTATTCTCTCTATCATAAGCTTCGTCTCGCCGTAGGGGTTCGTCGTCGAGAGGGGGAAATCCTCTCTTATCGGCACGCTCTTCGGCAGACCGTAGACCGTCGCGGAGGAGGAGAATACTATTCTTCCTACGCCGTACTTTATCATACATTCAAGGAGATTGAATGTGCCGGTCAGGTTATTGTGGTAGTACAGAAGCGGCTTCTGCACCGACTCGCCCACCGCCTTGAGCCCCGCGAAATGTATCACGGAGGTTATATCCGGGTGGGAGGCGAACACCGCGTCAAGCGTGGGCATATCGAGAAGGTCGCACTTCACAAACTCCGGTCTCTTTCCGGTTATCTTTTCGATACGGTCAAGAACACAGAGCTTGCTGTTCACAAGGCTGTCTACTATGACGACTTTTTCTCCGGCAGAAAGGAGCTCAACAACCGTATGTGAGCCTATAAAGCCGGTGCCGCCTGTAACAAGAACAGACATAATTTATATCCTCTCTTATGTTAAAGAATTACTGATTTAGGAAGAGATGTCAAAAGGGGCTGCGTCAAGACGACACAGCCCTTTTCGTGATTATTTTGAATAAACGCTCACGCGCTTTTTGCCGCCGGTGACGTGCTCGAACTTTACAGTACCGTCGGTAAGAGCAAAGAGAGTATCGTCGGAGCCTATGCCGACATTGGTGCCCGGATGGATCGCGGTGCCGCGCTGTCTTACTATGATAGCGCCGGCAGAGACGGTCTGTCCGTCTGCTCTCTTCACGCCGAGACGCTTCGACTCAGAATCACGACCGTTCTTCGTGGAGCCGACGCCCTTTTTATGAGCAAAGAATTGCAAGCTAATTTTAAGCATTTTCAGTACCTCCATACTTATTTTGGGTTAAATCCTCAAAGCTCGGTTTCCTTTTCCTTGACATCAAGGAACTCGTAATAGTCCTCAATGAGGTCCATGAGCTGCAGATAGTATGCCTGTATGAGACCGGAGACCGCAAACTGCTTTCTCTCGTCTTTCTCATACTTCGGGAGCGCGGACTTTACGGTAAGTGAAATATCCGTCGTCACCTCGTCGATTTTATAATCGACGTCGCACCCGTAGGAGACCTCTATCGCATTCACGATGAGCATCGTCATAGAGGAGAGCGCCGCGCAGAGGACATCGTCCCCCGACTCGCCATACCCGGTATGCCCCTGCTCCTCAAAGCCGTAATAGAAACCGCCGGATTTAAGAAACGTAACAGTTGTCATTTTGAAAATCAGCCCTTGATTTCAGCTATACGGATCTTGGTATAGTCCTGACGATGACCGATCTTCTTCTTCTCGTTCTTCTTCGACTTATACTTGATAACATCGATCTTCTTGGACTTGCCGTTCTTCAGAACATCGGCAACAACAGTCGCACCCGCCACATAGGGAGTACCTACGGACAAAGCCTCGCCGGACAGGACGAGAACCTTATCAAAAGTAACCTTCTCGCCTTCGGCAACTCCGAGCTTCTCTACGAAGATTTCGTCGCCCTCGGCAACCTTGTACTGTTTTCCGCCCGTTACAAAAATAGCGAACATGAAAAAGCACCTCACTTTCGTGTATAATCGCTACGGCAGGCGGCAAGACGCACTTATAGCCCACCTGTAAGCGTCGCGTATTATTATATCACTTAAAATTTATGTTGTCAAGTATTCAATATAAGAATTTATAATATTTTTTACATACGGCAGAGAGCGAAAACGGCGGCAGAAAAAACTTTGTGTTTTTTCGGTCTGCGCCGCATGTGACAGTCACAAAAAAAGGCGGGAGTCTTTCAACCCCCGCCCCGTATATAATGTGCTTTCGCACACTACCGGAAGATTACCGAAATTCAGGTTACTCGCAGTCCTCGTCGCAGCTGTCGCAATCGCCGTCGCAGAGCTCTACGCCGGAGATCTTCTTGCCGCATGCGGGACATACAAGCTCGTCCGAGTCAAGCGAATCGTCAAAGCAGACGGTCTCGCCGCAATTCGGGCACTCTACCTCATAATAGCCGTCGCCGTCCTCGTCGTCGTAATCCTCGTCCTCGTCTCCGCAGAAGAGATACTCCTCCACATCTCCGAGGTCGGAATCAAGCTCGTCGCAATAGTCGCGCAGATCCTCGCACTCACGCTCAAGGGTCTCTATCTTCTCGCTCATTTCGCCGACAAGGTCAAGAAGCTTTGCTATTATTTTCGTTTCCTTGGAATCCGGATTAAGCTCGTAGCCTTCAAAAAGTCCTTTAAGGTAAGCCGCGTTCTCTGAAATTTTCATTTTCGTCACCCTGCTCCCTCGGGAGCCCTTTCCGTATTTTTTATATGCGTTTACTCTCCGCCGCTTACGCGCGCTCGAGATACTCGCCGGTTCTCGTGTCTATTCTGAGCACATCGCCCTCGTTTATAAAGATCGGAACCTTTATAACCGCGCCGGTCTCAAGAGTCGCGGGCTTCGTAACATTTGTCGCGGTATCGCCGCGGACGCCCGGCTCGGTCTCCGTTACGGTGAGCTCGACAAACGTCGGAGGATCTACCGCAAAGACATTACCCTTCCACGAGGATATACGGCAGACGGTATTCTCCTTGACAAACTTGAAGTTGTCGCCGAGCTTCGACTGCTCAAGGGGTATCATATCATAGGTCTCGGGGTCCATGAAGTAGTAAAGACCGCCGTCATTGTAGGAGTACTCGAGGTCGCGGCGCTCTATAACCGCGTTCTCAAACTTTGCGGTCGGGTTGAACGACGCCTCACGGATAGCTCCGGTGACGACATCCTTATACTTCGTGCGGACGAAAGCCGCGCCCTTGCCGGGCTTTACGTGCTGGAATTCGATGACCTGATAAACCTTACCGTCCATCTCGAAGGTAAGACCGTTTTTGAAATCGCTTGCTGTTAACATAAGTTTTTCCTTTACATCAGATTTTCATATCGTTCCTATTATACAACGCCGTAACGGATTTTTCAAGAGTTTTTTACCCTTTTTTCGGCGTTTTGCGGATTTTTTTGCTCCGCGGGGCAAAAATCCCCGCGGAAAGCGGCATCAGAATATCTCGACGAGGTCTTTTTTCGAGTGGGTGAATATTCTTATTCCGCCCTCGGTAGCTATCGCCATATCCTCGATACGGCAGCCGTACTTACCCATAAGGTAAATACCGGGCTCTATCGTCACGACCTCTCCTGCGCGTAAGAGTCTGCCCTTCTGCGTTTTCGAAAGGCGCGGCGACTCATGGATAAAGAGACCGACCGAGTGACCGAGGGAGTGCCCGAACGCGCCGCGGTACTCCGGCACCGAGTCGATTATATCGCGGGCTACTTTATCTGCCTCGGCACAGTCGACGCCCGGGCGGAGAAATTCCTCTGCTGCGAGCTGCGCTTTGAGAACGGTATTGTAGAGCTTCTTTATATCCTCGTCAGCCTTGCCTATGACGACGGTACGCGTCATATCCGAGCAGTAACCGTCGAACTTTGCGCCGTAGTCCATTGTGAGGAACCCGGGCTTCAGCTTTACGTTTCTCGGCGTGCCGTGCGGGAGGGCGGAGGCGTCACCCGAGACGGCTATCGTATCGAACGCGAGCCCGGAGGCGCCGGCGCGGCGCATGAAATACTCAAGCTCCGCCGCGACCTCAATCTCGGTCATATTGGGGGTAAGGGTCTTCAGAATATGCGTATATGCGGCGTCGGTTATATCCTGCGCACGCTGCATTTTCTCTATCTCCTCCGGGGTCTTTGTCATGCGGAGGCGGTCTATCATGTCGCCGATGTCGGAGAACTCCTTATCCGGGAGGTGCTCCTTATAATTCATGAGAGTGGCGTATGAAACGCTCGCCCCCTCGAAGCCGACGGTGTGGCAGTCGCGGAGCGCGGCGGTTACAAATTCCCACCTCTTCTCGGGCATTGAGACATGGAACTCCTTATCCGCGCGGCTCTCTGCCATTTCAAAATAGCGGAAGTCGGTTATCAGCTCCGCCGCGTCTGCGGTTATGAGCAGCAGACCGTCTGTGAAGGCGAAGCCGGAGAGGTAGTGCTGGTCAAGCTCGTCAAGGACTATCAGGGCGTCGAGCCCCTTTTCTTTCATTTCTTTTCTGAGTTCGGAAAGCTTAGGCATTTTTTATCTCCTTATCGACATATAATATTTTTTCATTGCAAGGGCGTCCTCCGCCTGTGTCCCCGCGGACTCGCATATCACGGTCGGGGACGCGCCGAGGATATATATCGCCTCCATGAACGGCTCAAAATCCGGTCCGTACTGTCTGTCCTCAAAGGTCAGGTGCCGCCTTTCGCCGGAGTCCGTCCACTCTATCTTCGAGAAGTGGCAATGGAGGTTCATGGCTATATCGCTCCCGAGGGCGGAGCCTATTCTGTCGAACACGCGGAGATAGTCCTCCTCGGTCCTGAACACACCGCCGCAGTCGCGGGCGTTCAGATGTCCGAAGTCGACGACCGGGACAAACGCCGGGGATATGCGGCAGAGCTCTATCACCTCGTCAAGCGTGCCGAGCTGATTTTTCTTTCCCATAGTCTCGAGACCTATCTTAACCCCGTGGGTATCGACGGCGTCGAGAGTCCTTTTCAGGGTATCTGCGGCGAGGGTCATTGCCTCCTCACGGCTTATCTTCGCGGCGGAGCCGGAATGGACAACTATTGTTCCGGCGCCGAGGAGGTGCGCGGCGTCAAGGCTCTGCTTTATGTAGTCTATGCTTTTCAGGCGCTTCTCCGGGTCTATACCGGATAGGGATATGAAGTACGGGGTGTGGAAGGACATTTTTATTCCTGCCTCACGCGCGGCGTCCCCGGTTGCCGCGAGGGTCGTCTCCGAGGCGGCGAGCCCGTTCCCCGCCTCGTACTCATAGGCGTCGAGCCCCGCGGCGCGGACGAACTCCGGCGCCTGTACCGTCGATTTATAACCTGCGGCGCGGAACATATCGCCGTTACCGCCCGGACCGAAAAATGCACTCATTTATGTTTTTTCCTTTTCTCTTCTTTCTTTTTCCGCCGCTCATAGGTGCGGAGGACCGGGCGCTCAAGCACCCTTTTGAATTTCGTCAGAAAATCCCGCCTGTCGCGTATCGGGGGGACGAGAATCGCCGGTATGCCCGCCATGTGTGCAGCGAGGACATCGGTAAAAATCTGGTCTCCCATGAGTATCGCCTCAGACGGTGTGACGCCCATATCCGAGAGGGCGGCGCGCACCCTGCCGGGAAATGGCTTCTTCGACTTCCAGTATGCGGGGAGAAACAGCACGGAGTTAAAGAGTTCTACCCTCTCCCGGTCATTATTCGACACTATCGCGGCGGAGATACCCGCGGCGGAGAGCGCCGAGAGCCACGCCGTCACAGCCCCGCCCGGCAGGGGATTTTCATACGGCTCAAGCGTGTTATCTATATCGAGGACTATGCCGCGCACGCCTATAGAGCGGAGAAACTCCGGGGTCGCGGAAAGAAAGCTCTCAAACCGGTATTCCGGCACAAGTCCGAAGCCCATATCCGCTCTCCTTCCGTAAAAATTCGCCTGCGCGTGTTTTCTTTCGGCAATATTTTAACAGAACGCGGGTATAATGTCAAGTAATAAGACGAGAAAACCCGCGCCGCACATGAGAAAAAGTTTTTCAAAAGGGGTTGACAAGCGGGCGGTTGTATGATAAGATATTAGAGCACAAAAATGACACGCCCCTGTAGCTCAGCCGGTAGAGCACTTGACTTTTAATCAAGGTGTCCGGGATTCGAATTCCCGCAGGAGCACCAAAGCGGTAAGACCTCGGTTTTACCGCTATTTTACTGAGTTTTTCGGTCCTCTGCCGCGCCCCGGCAAGGGGCTTTTTTTGTTGCCGTTTC
>CALDMI010000042.1 GCA_937914815.1 uncultured Clostridia bacterium | reverse complement strand
CCGGCGGGTATTTTCATATTCCGTATTTATATTTCAAAAGACATTGTAGCAGAAAGGCGGGGAAAAGTCAATACTTGCCTGAATTTTCCGCCCGCGGTCGCCGGCACGCTGTAAGCATAGTCACACATCGGGGAAGCTCCCGCACCGAAGGCTTCGTTGCTCGCCGTGCCCACAATCCCGTTTACGCGTGATAGAGCTTCTTTGTCTGATATTTCGGCTCACAGGTCACATTCATGCCGAGCTTTCGGAGCGTGTTTGTATCCACTTGTGAGAGCATAACCGTCGAGTGAAATTCGGTATACCGGAGGTTTCCGAGCTGCGCCATCGCCCGCTTTGAGTCCTTGTTCGACACCGCGGAAATCGCGAGGGCGATCAGCACCTCGTCGGTGTGCAGTCTTGGATTGTTATTTCCGAGATTGTCGGTTTTCAGTGCCTGAATGGGGCGGAGCGTCTTGTCGGATATAACATCAACCGAGTCGTCAATCCCCGCAAGCAGCTTCAGCGCGTTCAGCAACGCGGCGCTCGCCGCGCCGAGGAGGGAAGTGGTCTTTCCGGTGACTATCCGCCCGTCGTTCAGCTCTATCGCGGCGGCGGGCGCGTCGGTAGCTTCCGCCTTTGCAAGAGCCGGAGCGACGCACGGGCGCTCATTCTCAATCGTGCACCCCGCCTGCCGAAGCAGCAGCTCTATCTTGTGTACCTCGACATCCCCGCTACAGCCCTTACGCCTGTCGCACAGGGCGCCGTAATATCTGCGCACCATCTCGCGCTTCGATGCCTCGCATACCGTATCGTCATCAAATATGCAGAAGCCCGCCATATTGACCCCCATGTCGGTTGGAGACTTGTACGGCGACTCGCCGAGTATGCCCTTTAACATCGAACTAAGTACCGGGAAAACCTCAACATCACGGTTATAATTTACGGCAGAAGTGCCATACGCCTCAAGATGGAACGGGTCAATCATATTGACGTCCGCAAGATCTGCGGTAGCCGCCTCATAGGCGAGATTGACCGGATGAGAGAGTGGGAGGTTCCATACCGGGAAGGTCTCGAATTTCGCATACCCGGACTTCTGCCCGCGGCGGCTCTCATGATATATCTGAGAGAGGCAGGTAGCCATTTTCCCGGAGCCGGGACCCGGGGCGGTAACCACAACGAGCTGTCGCTCCGTCTCGGCATATTCGTTCTTTCCGAAGCCGTTCTCCGAGAGAATGTTCGGGATGTTGTACGGGTAGCCGTCTATCCGGTAGTGCTTGTACACCCGGATACCGAGTCCCTCGAGCTTATTCCGGAACCCCTCGGCGACCGGGTTTTCATTGTATCTCGTCATAACGACGGAGCCGACAAGGAGCCCATACCCGCGGAACGCGTCGATAAGCCGGAGAACCTCTGTGTCATATGTAATCCCGAGGTCTCCGCGCACCTTGTTTTTCTCTATGTCCTCGGTGTTTATCGCGATTATTATCTCCGCAACGTCGCGCAGCTCGATAAGCATCCGTATCTTGCTGTCGGGCGCAAACCCGGGGAGCACCCGCGCCGCGTGATAGTCATCAAACAGCTTGCCGCCGAACTCAAGATACAGCCTGCCGCCGAACTGTCCGATCCGTTCCTTTATCTTTTCAGACTGAAGCTTCAGATATTTGTCGTTGTCGAATCCCGTCCTGAACATAAAACTCCCCCGTATGATAGCATCAATACAATTATTCTACCATACGGCGGGAGCTTTTTCAAGGAAAAGATGCCCGCGTGCCTAACGGAATTATACGGGCACATATGTGGCTTTTTTGTGAATGTTTTATGAAACGGATATATCAGCGGTTCAGAATAACTAC
>CALDMI010000041.1 GCA_937914815.1 uncultured Clostridia bacterium | reverse complement strand
CACCTACGGCTCGGTTACTCTTGAGCCCGGCACCTATACTCTTACCGGCGCGGAAAAAGGCAAGAACGACACCTATACCCTCGGTCTCATGGTTAACGGACAGTTCATGCGCTCCGACTCCGGGACTATCGTCATAACGACAAAGGGTACATATTCGGTGGTTATCCGCGTTTTCAAGGGCGCGAATTTCCTGTCCACAAAGATCACTCCCGCACTTGTCTCCGGCGACGAAGCCATAGACTTCTACAAGTAATTCTGTTATCACTCCTCCCTGATCGACGGGTCGGGGAGGAGGAAGGAGGTAAAAAACATGAAACGATTTCTGAAGCTCGGTCTCTGCTTGTTTCTCTGCGCAGTCGAGCTTTTTTGTATGTTCATCCCCGCCCTTGCGGCGGAGACGGGACAGGTAGAGAAAACGCTCGGGTTTAATGAAAGCTCCATATATCAGGATTTACTCGGAAAAGAGCCGGAGAACGACACAGAAAAGGCTGCTTTTGATGAAGAGCTCAAAACAAAGTACCCTGCCGGAAGTGCTCCGACACTTATTTCTTTCGCAGCGCGCGGGACGGCGACCTCAAAGCTTTATTTTTGGTTCCGGTGGCACACCGCGGTATCAAGACTTGCCGGTGGGTGGCAGTTTACACTCAAGGACCCGAACGGCGAAAGTAAGCAGTGGACGGCGCAGCGACTCGATACGGCTGCGGGGGCTTTCATTAAGTTCTCCGTTGATGTGGACAATCGATATTTGTATGGTGATGAGGTACGATTTGTTTTCTGTAACATGCAGTTTAAGCGTCGTGTTTTGCGCTCTTCAACAAGTGCAGATACTTCCGATTACAGCACCACAGATGGAACTCTTACCTATAATGCTATGAGTAAAACCGTTGACGGGGGCGAGGTAGCCGGAGAGTTTAAGATAATTTACAATGTAAAGGACAAATACCTTGCATCTGCAACGCTCGACGAAACGCTTTCCCTTGATGTCAAAATGGCGTGTGAGCGTTTTTCCACATCTGAAAAGAATGTGTATAAGCAAGTGAACACCGCGATGTTCCTCATACCGAATGAGTATTTCGAGAGGTATAAGGACCTTATAGGCGCGGATTATAGGTATGACAGGTATATCGGCGTGCCCATGCTTATCACTACGGACGCCGGGCTTTACAACACTATTCATTCTAAACAAGGCATGCTCGATATCGTAAGAAAAGAATTCGTTAAGATAATTGATGGCGTAGGTATTTCCCCTCCTACTTATATACCTGTAAAGGTGACTCACAAAGTATCCCCTGCATTCACATTTTTTGTGGACGAAATATCCGACGAGCATGAGGATGTTTCTACGAACACACTGCTTGAGAGATTTCACGGTATATCCAATCCCACAGAAGAAAATGTCGGCGGCAAGTTGGAAAAGGATCAATACAAGACACTTCATGCTGAGGATAAGATAATTACAGATTCATATAAAAATGCTACAGACGGATTTTTTGGCTTCTTCAAAAGAGTAGCCGACGGCACTTTGGGAAAGTACAACATCGACGACTCTATAAACATAGACAGCATTTCCGTAGTGGAACCTTCGAGCGAAATTACAGCGGCAACCGACAAATACATAAGCGGCTCATACTATATTGACCCGACTTACGCCGACGACTTTAAGGCACTGAATAAAGATGCTTTGTCTTCAGGAGCAAAAATTGTTCTTCTTCGTTATCTGGTTACAGATTATTCGACCGAGGAGTTTGGCGGAGCAAACCCGACTTTCTCTTATAATGACAAAACAATAGAGAATGGCTATATCGCTTTTAACGACATTATAGCTAACTTTCAGATAATAAAGCTTTACTTCGGTGACCGCGCATGGAAGCTTGATGACCCTCGTGTTGTCACAGTTAAAGTAGATATGGAGCCCACAGATTTTATCGGCGGAGCGGAATCCCCGGATAAGGGAGCAAACGATCTTACAGAAAAGCCGTCTCTTCCCACTTGGCTCTCCATTCTCTTCAAGGTTGTCGCCGGAGTTGTAATCTTCATTGTTGTAGTACAGGTCATAAAGCTCATAGGCTACATACGCACAGCCTTCGGAAAGCGACACCACAAGGATGAATAACTTCAAGCCGCTCTCATACCTCTGGAAGTTCCTCCTCTGGGTCCTCGTCCTCTTTATCGTCGGGTACATTCTTCACACGGTCAAGGGGGCATTGACGGCATGAGTGAAAAAGCAAAAAACGAAAGCTCAAAGGTAAAGATCCTCGTTCAACTCACGCTCATCTTCTGCATTTTCTGCTATTTTGCATGGTTCGGACGGTGGTCCTTTTACAGGCTCTTCTTCTCGCTCATTGACCTCGGTCTCTCAATAGCGAAGTACTTTCTCGAGATCTTTTTTATAGACACTTCGTTCCTCCCGGAGAGTATAACTAAGATCCCGGAGGTACCGTTCGTTCCGTTCCTCCCGCTCGACAGCTCGGAGCTCTCCGGCTTCTGGGGGCGTTTTTTCCCGCTGCTCATTGACGGCGAGAATTTTCTCACCTATGCCGCCGATTTCGGCAATGTAACGCTCACCGTCTACCGGCTGCTCATACCGTTTATTGCGCTGTTTATCGCGTTCAGACTCCGGCTCTCACAGTCTGCAGAGGACGAAAATGACGACTTCGGCAAGAAGTCACGCGGGGTCAGACTTGCGGAAAAGATAATATCGAAGGTCGCGCCGGTTGCCCGGCAGGTTTCGGACTTCTTCCGGACGCTGCCGTTCTGGTGGTGTCTCACCGCCGCCCTGGTAGCTCTCGCCGGGACTAATCTTCTCACCGTCTGTGTCGAGCTGCTGTCTGCGCTGCTCTTTTACTCGGTCTCCGGGTGGCAGCTCATCTATACTCAGATCTACAAGCTGTTCCTTGACCTCACGATCTCGTGGCACACTCTCCCGGTGCCGGTCTGGATTGTCCTGTTTTATATCCTCTTCTGCATTATCCGTCGGCTCGTCGCATTTAGCAGGCTCGAGAAAATGGAGAAGCAGAACCGGCAGACGCTCGAAAATCTCCCGCTCTGCGTTCTCATTACCGGCAAGATTGGTGTCGGTAAGACAATGACGAATGTCAACCTCTCGCTCTCAATGCAGGACCTCATGCGGGAACGCATGCGCAATGCTATGTTCCGTATACAGGCGGAGTTCCCGGAGTACCCGTGGGAATACCTTGATCGGCAGATTGCCGTTATGTTCGCCGCGGGAGACCTTCGAAGCAAGGTAGCAACAAGGAAGATCTTCAAGGAGCTGTTCCTCTCGTCTGACCTCTCGTATGGATATGACGGCAGAATGTGCTTTACCGACGGGGTGACCGTCTCCTATCTCGTCGAGCGGATTGTGGATTATGCTGAGCTGCAGTATATGTACCGCGTGCAGTGCCTGATCTCGAGCTCGTACTCAATCCGCGTTGACTCGGTGTTTACGGACAAGGGCAAAATGCCCGCGTGGAGGTCGGATTATTTCCGCTCTCCGCCCTTCGATCCTGCCTCTTTTGCGCAGAGGACGCACATTCTTGACTTCGATACTCTCCGGCTCGGAAAGACAGTCTCGCAGAACATTTCCACCGCCGGGGCGTGGGAGTTCGGTATTCTCTCCCATACGGAAATGGGAAAGGACTTCGGCAATTCTCTCACCAACAAGGATCTGAAAGCTACGGACGCAAAGGCGAATATCAAGAACGATATGCTGATAGACCGTATAAAGGTCCTCCGGCACTCGTCAACCGCAAACAATATTCCGTACTGTCAATATATCGGAGATGAACAGAGACCGTCCTCTCTCGGTGCCGACGCGCTCGAGCTCTGCGACGTCCTGCAGCTCAGAAGCTCATCCGGCAGTAAGACGGCAATCAGACTGCTGCTTGTTGAGCGGTTCTTCTGCGAATGGATCTTCTCGATCTGGAACAATTGGTACTCTGTCCGGCGCGTCAATCGAGCTGATACGGATCTTGCGGTATGGACGCTGCGCAAGCTCATAGACAAGGTATACCCGTGGTATACCGAGAAGCTTGGTCGCTTCGGGTTCGAGGTGATAGACGCAAAGGTCCTTGACGGTGCCGATGTGGACAGCAAGGACGGAGCTCCGGTTGTGCAGATTTATTCCTGCTACAAGAAGACGCGCTCACGGAGATATGCGACGGACTGCTTTGCGGCGGCGGGTGGTCACTTGACAGCTCTCCGGTATATGAAAAAGAGGTTGCGAGTACGGAGGAGATCCGCGCGCAGCACTCCTATTTCGGTAACAAAATTCTCAATGTAATGCGAGGCGAAAGCGATGACTCTGAGTGAGGCTCTCGACGAATTTCTCATAGAACAGGCTTCCCGCGGAAACTCCCGCGCGACGATAGAGGACTACCGGCGGGCGATAGGATTTTTCATCTCCTACTCCGGAAATGCGGAGATGTCAGAACTGACGGTAGCACTGTGTAAATCCTATTATCTCGACCTGATAGCCCGCAGGATCTCATCAGTCTCTGCTCAGAGTTATGTGCGGCATTTGCGCGCATTTCTTCGCTGGGCTTACGACAATGAGCTCGTCGCCGAAAATATCCCGTACCGCTTCAGATTGCCGAAGGCACAGCGCCCGCGCATCGATGTCCTGACAGACGCCGAGCTTGCGCAGCTGTTCCGTACGCTCGAGGGGGAAGATGTTCTTGCGGTTCGCAACCGTGCGATGATACACCTCTTCCTTGACAGCGGGCTCCGGCTTCACGAGCTCGTAACCGTGCGCACACGGTTCCTGCATATTCCGGAGCGGTATGTGATAGTAGACGGGAAAGGGAACAAGCAGAGAGCTGCGCCATTCGGCAATACCTGCCGGGACGCCCTTTCCGCCTATGCTTCCGTTTCAGAACGGCGGGAATACTTCTTTCAGAAAGCGGACGGCACACCAATATCAGACTACACGGTAAAACAACTCTTCAGGTCTCTGAAAGAAGAGAGTGATATCCCGCGTCTTCATCCGCACCTGCTCCGCCACACATTCGCAACACGGTATCTTGAGAACGGAGGGAACATCT
>CALDMI010000040.1 GCA_937914815.1 uncultured Clostridia bacterium | reverse complement strand
GTTTTTCAAGGTCAAGTAGGTCATAATCGCCCGCTGCGCCGCAGACGCGATAGAGAAAGTTTCTTATCATATCGGTGCCGTTCGGGGTGCTCTCCACCTCCGGGTGGAACTGCACGCCGTAGAGCTTGCGCTCCCGGCACTCATATGCCGCTATCGGGCAGTGCTTCGTCACCGCTATCGGGCGGAAGCCCTCCGGCAGGGCGGTCACGCGGTCGGTATGGCTCATAAGCCCTGTCTGCTCCGGCGACATGCCGAAGAAGAGGTCTGACGACGTATCGACCTGCATTTTCGTTTTTCCGTATTCTCCGACCTCGGCAGAGGAAACCGTGCCGCCGACGGAATAGCAAAGGAGCTGAAGCCCGTAGCATATACCGAGCACGGGAATCCCCATTTCAAATATCGCCTTGTCGCAATGCGGGGACGCGGGGTCATAGACGCTGTTCGGTCCTCCGGTCAGTATTATGCCTATCGGGTTTATCTCGCGTATTTTCTCCGGGGTGACGGTATCTCCCGCCTTTACAACCGAATAGACGCGGCACTCTCTTACTCTTCTCGCGATAAGCTCCTTATACTGTCCGCCGAAATCAAGTATCAGAACTGTCTGGTTCATATCACACTCCGTAGCTCTCAATTATTTTACTTCGATGTACTCTTCTCTTCCGGCGCCGACAGAGATGTATTTTATATGTGCGCCGACAGCCTCCTCGAGCATCTTTACATACTTCTTCGCGTTCTCGGGAAGCTCCTCATACTTACGGCAGTGGGAGACATCGCCGAAGCCGTCCACATATTTCACAACCGGCTTTGCGCGGTTGAGTCTTTCGCCTGTCGGGAAATCGGTGGTAATTGTTCCGTCCACATCATATGCGACGCAGACCGGTATCTTCTCCATGCCGGAGAGGACATCAAGCTTTGTCAGGGCTATGCAATCGGCGCCCTGAACGCGCACGCCGTAACGCGACGCGGGGATATCAAAGGGTCCTACTCTTCTCGGTCTGCCGGTAGCGGCGCCGTACTCGTTGCCCGCCTTACGCAGTGCCTCTGCCTCATCTCCGAACATCTCGCAGGTGAACGGTCCCTCTCCGACGCAGGTCGAATATGCCTTCATTATTCCTATCGTATTCGTGAGCTTTGCCCCCGGGATTCCGGCGCCGATAGGTCCGAACGCCGCAAGCGTATAAGACGACGACGTATAGGGATAAATACCGAAGTCTATATCGCGGAGAGCACCAAGCTGTGCCTCGAACATTATATTCTTTCCACCCGCGACTGCGTCGTTCAGGTACTTTGAGACATCGGTGACATACGGCTTCACAACCTCGCCGTATTTCATAAGCCATGCGAAGATTTCCTCGGCATCAACCGGCTTATGTCCGTAGCCGGTGACGGTTATATTCTTCCACTCGACAAGGTCCGAGAGATGCTCATGGAGCTTATCCGGAGTGAAGAGGTCCTCCATACGGACGCCTTTCTTCATATACTTATCCGAATATACCGGTCCTATGCCGCGGCGGGTGGAGCCGAACTTCTTATCCGCGAGGCGCTCCTCCTCCATTATATCCTGCATCTTGTGATACGGGAGGCAGATTATCGCCTTATCGCTTATTTTAAGGTTTTCGGGGGTGATCTTTATTCCGCGGTCGGTGAGCATCTTTATCTCGTTTGTAAGGTGCTCTATATCCACGACGACGCCGTTTCCTATAACATTCACGGTGGTGTCGCGGAGGATACCGGACGGAAGGAGGTTCAGAATGAATTTTCCCTTCTCGTTCACGACGGTGTGACCCGCGTTATTTCCGCCCTGATAACGGCAGATGATGTCATAATCGGATGAGAGGAGGTCGACCATTCTTCCCTTTCCCTCGTCTCCCCAGTTGATTCCTACGATCGCTGTGAGCATAGCTTTTACCTTCCTTTTATATCATTCTTTTCTGAAGCTGTTTTACCGGTCAGACGGAGACCTCCGCCCCCTCGGGGACAAACCCCTTTGCGCGCTCCTCATCGATGAGATGTCTTATCTCTGCGACATACTCTGCGGTCTGCTCCTCTGCCATACCGGAGAGGTCGGAGGAGGCGATTATTTCGTCTATTTCTTCTCTTGTGAGTCCGAACGCGGGGTCGGCAGCTATTCTGTCGAGGAGGTCGTTATCCGCGCCGTCCCGCTTCACGGCGAGACCTGCGGCGACCGAGTGACGGCGGATAGCCTCATGGAGGGTCTGTCTGTCCTTACCGTGCGCGGTGCAGTACATAAGTATATTCTCGGTAGCCATGAACGGCAGTTCCTCTGCCATATGGCGCTCTATCACTTTCGGATATACGGTGAGCCCCGAGACGACGTTTATACAAAGAGTGAGAATACCGTCTGTGGCAAGGAACGCCTCCGGAATGCTTATTCTGCGGTTCGCGGAGTCGTCGAGCGTGCGCTCAAGCCACTGGGTGCCGGCGGTGAGCGCCGGATTTGCTGTATCGGATATTACAAATTTTGCGAGAGAGGATATTCTCTCGGAGCGCATGGGATTACGCTTATATGCCATAGCCGAGGAGCCGACCTGCCCGGACTCAAACGGCTCGTCCACCTCTTTAAGATGCGAGAGGAGGCGTATATCGCCGGACATCTTCTGCGCCGACTGTGCTATTCCGGAGAGAACGGAAAGGAGGAAGTAATCTGCCTTTCTCGTATATGTCTGCCCGCTCACGGCATAGGCGCCGGGGAAATCGAAATCGCGGCAGATTTTCTCCTCAAGGCGGAGCACCTTTTCGCGGTCGCCGGAAAAGAGCTCAAGGAAACTCGCGCCGGTGCCGGTCGTGCCGCGGCAACCGAGCATACGCATACCGGAGAGGGCAAAATCAAGGTGCGAGAGGTCAAGGACGAAGTCCTGAAGCCAGAGGCTCGCGCGCTTTCCCACCGTTGTGGGCTGTGCCGCCTGAAAATGCGTATATGCAAGGGTACGGAGAGCGCGGTAATTGTCCGCGAATTCACAGAGGGCAGATATGAGAGTCAGAAGCTTTTTTCTTATAAGCTTCATGGCGTCGCGCTGAATTATGCAGTCGGTATTATCGCCGACATAGCAGCTCGTCGCGCCGAGGTGAATTATCGGCTTTGCCGTCGGGCACTGGACTCCGTAGGCGTATATATGCGACATGACGTCATGGCGCACCTCGCGCTCACGCGCCTCGGCTACCTCGTAGTTTACATCATCAATGTGCGCGCGCATCTCGGATATCTGCTCCTCACTTATCGGGAGCCCGAGCTCGCGCTCTCCCTCGGCGAGGGCGACCCAGAGGCGGCGCCATGTTGAAAATTTGCGCTTATCCGAGAATATCTCCTGCATTTCCCTGCCGGCGTAGCGGCGGCAGAGCGGATTTTCGTAGATTTCGTGCATTGCATATACCCCGTGTATGATTTATCATTCTGAAGCGGTGCTTTCCTCGGCGGGCGGAGCCACCGGGATTATGTTGTTTATGTAAAGTTTATTTTACATCAGCCGCTGCTTTTACAAACCCTATAAAGAGCGGGTGCGGCTTGTTCGGTCTCGACTTGAACTCCGGGTGGTACTGGACGCCGACATAGAACGGGCGGTCGGTAAGCTCGACCGTCTCGACAAGTCTGCCGTCCGGCGAGAGACCGGAGAGGGTGAGCCCCGCGGCGGTGAGTGCATCGCGGTAATCGTTATTGAACTCGTATCTGTGTCTGTGCCGCTCGCTTATAAGGGTTGTGCCGTAGCAGGACGCCATAGTCGTCCCCGCCTGTATGACGCAGGGATAGGCGCCGAGGCGGAGTGTGCCGCCCTTATCGACGCTGTCACTCTGTCCGGGCATGAAGTCTATGACTTTATGGGCGCATATTTCATCAAACTCTCCGGAGTTTGCATCGGTTATTCCGGCGACATTCCGGGCATATTCTATCACCGATATCTGCATACCGAGGCAGATGCCGAAGTACGGGATACCGCTCTCGCGGGCATAGCGGGCGGAGAGAATCATTCCCTCAATTCCCCTGCCGCCGAATCCGCCGGGGACTATTATTCCCTGCAGTCCCGAGAGCACATCCTTATAATTTTCCGGGGTAAGGCTCTCAGAGTCTATCCAGCTTATTTTAAGTCGGTGACCGAGGCTCCATGCCGCGTGGCGGAGAGCCTCCGCTACCGAGAGATACGCATCATGGAGGGCGACATACTTTCCGACGAGACCTATTTTCACCTCGTCCTCTGCAGTCTTCATCCTCTCCACTATATGCTCCCACTCGGCAAGGTCGGGGAGCGGCGCCTCTATCCCCAGCTCACGGCAGACGACGGAGGAGAAGTTCGATTTTTCGAGCATAAGCGGCGCCTCATAAAGGCACGGGAGAGTTATATTTTCTATTACGCAATCCGGCTTTACATTGCAGAAGAGCGATATTTTTCTGAATATCGACTCCTCGAGCGGTCTGTCACAGCGGAGGACGATTATATCCGGGTTTATTCCCATGCCGCGCAGTTCCTTTACGGAGTGCTGTGTCGGCTTTGATTTATGCTCATCGGAGCCGGAGAGGAACGGCACAAGGGTCACATGAATGAAGAGGCTATTCCCTCTCCCGACCTCGAGGGAGATCTGACGCACAGCCTCAAGAAACGGCTGTGACTCTATATCCCCTATCGTTCCGCCTATCTCGGTTATGACGACATCGGCGTCTGTCTTTTTTCCGACGCGGTAGACAAATTCCTTTATTTCGTTGGTGATATGCGGAATGACCTGAACGGTCGAGCCGAGGTATTCACCGCGGCGCTCCTTGTTCAAAACATTCCAGTAGACCTTACCGGTAGTAAGATTTGAATACTTGTTCAGGTCCTCGTCGATAAAGCGCTCATAATGCCCGAGGTCGAGGTCGGTCTCTGCGCCGTCCTCGGTAACATAGACCTCTCCGTGCTGATACGGGCTCATTGT
>CALDMI010000039.1 GCA_937914815.1 uncultured Clostridia bacterium | reverse complement strand
CACGTATATGAGACAGGTTGCGATAATCGTTATCATGGCGCAGATAGGCTCCTTTGTCCCTGCGAGAGAGGCAAGGATAGGGATAGTCGATAAGCTCTTTACCCGTGTTGGCGCGTCGGACGACCTCGCCTCCGGACAGTCTACCTTCATGCTCGAGATGAACGAGGTGTCGAATATACTTAAAAACGCCACAAAGCGCTCGCTGATAATATACGACGAGGTCGGGCGGGGGACGAGCACCTTTGACGGCATGGCGATAGCCCGTGCAGTCGTCGAGTATACATATTCTCAGAAAATCGGGGCAAAGACCCTCTTTGCGACACATTACCATGAGCTCACCGATATGGAGGAGCTTTTCCCGGGTATCGTCAATTACAATATAGCCGCGAAAAAGCGCGGCGACAGTCTTATCTTCCTGCGTAAGATTTTGCGCGGCGGAACGGACGATTCATACGGTATCGAGGTTGCGAAGCTCGCGGGCGTCCCGCGCGAGGTAGTGAAGCGCGCACGGGAGATTCTCACCGAAATAGAGAGCGGCGCAAAGCAGAGCGCCCCCGTGAGACCGCAGAAGGAGAGGGAGCCGGATCTCTTTACGGCAATAGCCGCAACAAAGTCGGATGATGTCGCGGAAAAGCTCCGTAAAACCGACCTGAACACCCTGACCCCAATTGAGGCAATGAATCTTCTGTTCGAGCTTAAAAAGGAACTCGATTAATTCTGCCCGATATTAACAATTAAAATTTCTCTTTTCCGCTTAACGAAAGGATATACAAATGGGAAAGATAAATGTCCTGAGCTTTGAGATAGCGAACCTCATAGCCGCCGGCGAGGTGGTGGAGAGACCGTCGTCTGTCATGAAGGAGCTCATAGAAAATTCGATAGACTCCGGCGCCCACGGCATAGTCGCCGAGATAAAGCACGGCGGCGTCACCTTAATCCGCGTGAGCGATGACGGCTGCGGCATGACGGCAGAGGACCTGCCGGTCTCCCTCCGCCGCCATGCGACAAGTAAAATACATACGCGTGAGGACCTCTCCGGGATAACCACCCTCGGCTTCCGCGGAGAGGCGCTCGCCGCTATCTCCTCCGTCTCAAAGGTGACCATGATATCAAAAACCCGGGATGATGAGACCGCGCATATGCTTTCCTCCGAGGGCGGGAATATCCTTGACATCTCCGAGGTCGGTGCCGCGGACGGCACCACCGTAGTTGTCGAGAACCTCTTCTTCAATGTCCCCGCAAGGCGGAAGTTCTTAAAAAAGGACGCGACAGAGGCGCTGAATGTCGCGGCTATTGTAGAGCGCGTCGCGCTCTCACGCCCGGATATATCGGTTTCATTTTCGGTTGACGGCGCTCTCCGCTTCCGCACACCGGGAGACGGGGAACTGCTTTCCGCTATCCGCGCAGTCTACGGCGCGGACTTCGCCGAAAAAATGCTCCCCGCCGACGGCAGGGCAAACGGCGTGCATGTCACGGGCTTCATAGGCAGGAGCGACAATCTCAAAAAGAACCGCAACGGCGAAAATGTATTTATAAACGGAAGATATGTGAAGAGCCTGACGGCGCAGGCGGCGCTTGAAAAGGCTTATACATCTTATATAGAGACCGAGAGCTTCCCGGTCTGCGTTCTCTCTCTGGAACTCGACCCCATGCTCGTCGATGTGAATGTCCACCCGTCAAAGCTCGAGGTGAAATTCTCGGACGAGCGCGCGGTGTTCGAGGCGGTCTATTATACCGTGAAGAGTACTCTTGAAAAGGCGGAGTACCGACCGGATATAACCCTGAAGCCCCGGCGTGACCCGCTCGCGAGCTTCGTGCCGATAGGCGCGGATACAAAGGGAGAGCAGGTGAAAATGCCCACCCCGGCGGTCGCATCACAGCCCCCCGCGAGAAGTACCCCGTGGCAGGACGAGCCCCGTGTCTCCGTCCCGCCCCGTCAGCCCTCCGGCGCGGACGCACCGCATACCGCAAGAACGCAGGACGGAGATTTTCAGCTCCGCTCTCCCGCGGGCGGCGGCGCGGCGCAGATTCCCGCACGCCCGAGAGGGGAGGAGATGACTCCCTCCGCGTCGCTTGAGCTTCTCCGAAAATACGACAGCGCGAGGGCAGAGTACCCGGCGGCGCCCGCCGCACAGACCCCCTCTGCGGAAAATACAGCTACAATCGGTATCACAGTCCCCGCAGTGACGGCTGCCCCGGCGCCAACCGGTGAAGAACAC
>CALDMI010000038.1 GCA_937914815.1 uncultured Clostridia bacterium | reverse complement strand
ATGTCTTCCCCACCCTCTCGGAGGTTAGGGGACAGGAAATGGTCGCGAAAATCGATGAGGCGGCGGCGCGGGGCGACAGCGTCGGCGGGATACTCGAGGGGGCGATATACGGACTGCCCGCCGGGGTCGGCGAGCCGTTCTTTGACACCCTCGAGGGTGTTCTCGCCCACGGGCTGTTCGCTATTCCCGGGGTCAAGGGGGTTGAGTTCGGGCTCGGGTTCGGGTACGGCTCCGCCACCGGGTCGGAGGTCAACGACGGGTATATTATCCGGGGCGGCAGAGTGGCGACGGAGACAAACAACTGCGGCGGTGTGCTCGGCGGTCTCACGGACGGTGAGCCGGTAATCTACCGGGTCGCGATGAAGCCGACGCCGTCAATCGCGCTCCCGCAAAGAAGCGTCAACATAAGGACCTCCGAGGAGACGGAGATAACCGTGCACGGTCGGCACGACCCGGCAATAGTCCACCGGGCGGCGGTGGTCTGCGACTCTGTCGCCGCGCTCGCCGTCTGCGACTTGCTCGCGACGCGGTACGGCTCTGACGCCGTTGCGGAGGGGATAATATGAAATACGGGTGCATAGGCGAGAGGCTGGCGCACAGCTTTTCCCGCGAGATACACGCCTGTCTTGACACGCGGGAGTATGAGCTCCGGGAGCTCGCCCGGGGGGAACTCCCGAATTTTTTCCGGGAGCGGGATTTTCTCGGGATAAATGTCACAATTCCCTACAAGGAGGCGGTCATCCCCTATCTTGACGAAATCGACCCCGAGGCGCGGGAGATAGGCGCGGTCAACACTATTGTAAACCGCAGCGGACGGCTCGCGGGCTATAACACCGATGTATACGGCATGCGGTGTCTCGCAAAGTCTGCGAGGATAGACTTTACCGGAAAGAAGGTCCTTATCTGCGGGACGGGCGGGACATCAAAGACCGCGGTCTACGTTGCGAGGAGCGGAGGAGCCGCGGAGGCAATCCGCCTCTCGCGCACGGGAAAAGAGGAGGCGGTCACCTACGATGACGCCTACAGACTCCACGCCGACGCGGAGATAATCATAAACACCACCCCGGCGGGTATGTACCCCGACGGGATAGGAAGGACGGCAATTGACATTTCGCGCTTCCCCGCCCTCACGGGAGTTATCGACGCGGTGTACAATCCACTGCGGAGCGCCCTCTGCCTTGCGGCGAGACGGCGTGGAATCCCTGCGGAGGGCGGACTCCTCATGCTCGTCATGCAGGGCGTCCGCGCCTCGGAAATATTCACGGGGCAGGTATACAGCGAGGAAAAGGCGGGGGGCGTGTATAAAAAGCTGCTCTCCGAAAAAGAAAATACCGTTCTCATCGGGAT
>CALDMI010000037.1 GCA_937914815.1 uncultured Clostridia bacterium | reverse complement strand
ACCTTTTTTACGATATGCTTGTCAAGGAGTAAAAAGAAAATTTTTCCGCGGGGGCACCCATGCACACCGTCAGTGGCGCGCCGCCTCCTCCGGCTTCTCTGTCGCGGCGGCGGAGTCTTTATGCATATCGTCGATATTCACCGCCTTTGTGTGCCTTATGGGCTTCCACTGCGCCTTTGCGAAGAACGCGCAGAAAGCTATCGGCACATAAGTGAACATGTAAATTGGGAAAAGGAAAATCGAAAGCATCTTCCAACCTGTGCCCGCCTTTATTCTTTTCCATTCTTTTCCCACCGTCAGTGCGGCGTGAAGAAGCAGCAACAGATATACGGCTACTATCGAAGAGCCCGCGCTCGCAATCATGCTGAGAAAATGCGAGGGAGAGAACGCCGTCACCGCGAGAGCAACGATGTTGACAACCATGAAAAACACAGACATGATGTACGCCGGGGCGATAGACATGAGGAGGTCAAAGCAGGAGAGAAAATTCCCGTTTTTCATACCGGAAAACAGCTTCTTCAGATAACCGCAGAAAACCTGTATACCGCCCTTCGCCCACCTGATACGCTGATTCCACGACTGGACAAAGCCCGTGGTCTGCTCATCGTAAAATGCCGCATCCGGGCAGTAACCGAAGCGGTAGCCCCGCGCCGCAGAGCAGGCGGTGAACTCCGTGTCCTCCGTAAGCATATGGAACGGCCAGCCGCCGTATTCTTTCTTTATCTTGTTTGAGAACATGAAACCGGTGCCCGCCACAACCGAGCAGGTGCCTATCTTCATTCTCGCATCGTTAAGTATCGTGCTGTCGCGTATGAACCAGAGCCCCTGCCCGGCGGAGAGCCAGTTATCGCCGTAATTCTTCGCATTGCGGAAGCCGGCGACAACATCATATCCGTCCGAGAAGGTTTTGTTCATCTCGGATATGAAATTCAGCTCCGAGATATTGTCCGCATCGAAGACAAAGAATGCGTCAAAGGCATTCTCTCCGTAGTCTCTGTCTATATTTGAAAGCAGAAAATTTATGGCGTAGCCTTTGCCTATCTCCTCGGTGTTATGCCGCTCATAAACCGTCGCGCCGCGCTCTCGCGCAACCTCTGCCGTACCGTCGGTGCAGTTGTCGGCGACGACGAATATCTTTATGAGCTCCTGCGGATAGTTCTGTGCCCTTATGTTGTCGATAAGCTGCCCTATGACGGTCTCCTCGTTTCTCGCCGACACAAGCACGGCGTAGCTGTGGAGCGTCGCCTCGCCTTTATGCGGCTTTTTCTTCACACAAATAGCTATTATTGTATAAACCAGCTGATAAAAGTAGCAGATACCGAACACTGCGGTACCGACAAGGTTCAGCCAGAAAATCACACGCATGAATATATCCATGACGAAATCTCCCGCACCGGGCAGGATTTGTTTTCCCGGTGACAACGCCTATTTTACCACATGCGCCCGTCCGCAGGCAATAAAATCCCTGATGTTTTAATAATATTTCATTTTGTCGCATATTCATTTTTGACGGTTTTTTTCGTTGTCTCGGTGTTTTCGCCCTTTTAATATTGACAGCGGAACTGTTATATGGTACAATGGCAAGAGTCGGCGGCGAAACCGGGATCAGGGAAAGCGACCGTCGCGGAGGATAAAATGAGTATAGCGGAACTTATACTTTTCGCCGTCGCCCTCTCGGCTGACGCATTTGCCGTCTCCGTCTGCAAGGGGCTCTCCACCGGGAAAACCACGCTGAAGGAGTCCTGCATATGCGGGACATGGTTCGGCGGGTTTCAGGCGCTTATGCCGTTGCTCGGCTACCTGCTCGGCTCCACATTTGCGCGCTTTATAACCTCTGTTGACCACTGGGTCGCGCTCGTTCTCCTCGTGCTGATAGGCGGGAACATGATACGCGAATCCTTCTCAGAGGAAGAGGAGAAGGTCAACAATTCCTACGGCTTTATGAACATGCTCACAATGGCTGTCGCGACGAGCATTGACGCGCTCGCAATCGGGGTTGCCTTTGCCGTCGAGTACGAAAATATAAACATATGGCTCTCGATTTCCGTTATCGGCGCCACAACGTTTCTCCTCTCTGCCATAGGCGTCAAGGTCGGGAGCACCGTCGGCGCGCGCTTTGGAAAGAAGGCTACGTTCATCGGCGGCGTAGTTCTTATTCTTATAGGTCTCAAGATAATACTTGAGGCATACGGGCTCATAAACCTCCCGTTTTGATTTCAAAAGCCGCACACGGCAAAAATATATAAAAGCCCGCACCCGTGTATCATTTACCGGGTGCGGGCTTACTATTTACAGATAACCCTTGTAAGGCTTATTTCTCCTTCGGGAAGTCTCCTGCCCTCTCGCGGGCGGCGCGGAAGGAGTCGACACTCGCCTTCAGCTCCGGGAGATATTCCGGGGTCGGAGAGTCCCAGCAGGTCTGAAGAAATCCCACAAGATGCTCTGCGGGAATATTCTTTGAGCAATACTCCACAAGGTTCGGGAAGCAGTCTGCATAGTAGCAGGAGGAGCCGCACGGGAACTGATAATATCCCTCACGCTCGAATATATGGAACGGGGCTATTCTTATCTTTCTCATCTCGTCGACATCGTCGCCGTACTCGGTGAAATAGTACCAGTTGCACTGAACCACCGACTTCGGGCACTTCTCCACGAACTCGTCCGGGCGGTGTCTCGCGTAATCCGACCACATGCAAGCCTTCGCGCCGTTCCGCTCAACGCACTCCACAAAGTAGTAAAGGTCATGCCACCAGAGCTCATTCTGACGGATGACTACATAGTTATATCTCGCCTGCATCTCGTACCCCTCCTCATCAAAGCCGATGTGGAGAAAGCGCGCGTCAAAAAGCCTGCAGGTCTCGTCTATAAGGTCCGAGCAGACCTTGTAATACTCGGGCGTCGATACCATTCTCGCATATTTTCCGAGCCAGTAGTCATGAGTTGTCGAGAAGTTCAGCTTCGGGACGACCTCAAAGCCCATGTTATTCAGTCTGTCGAGCTCCGCCGTCAGTTCCTCTACCGTCCACGCGCCCTCAACCGCTATCTCCGGGTGAGATTTGTACTGCACGGCGTCACCGAGGTCAATGACAAGCGTGTTCACCCCGGCGTCCTTCAGGTCGTCTATGTACCGGTTCCATGTCTCGCGGTCAAAGCGGAGCTTATGCGAGCCGGGTATCTGCCAGAGGTTGTTTCCGTCCTGCGTATGCAGATCGTCCTCCTCGTACCAGAAGTTGGTGCTGAGCTCAACGAGCATTGCCCACATGAATTTATGATGTAGTCTCATTTTTCTCTTTCCTTTCGGATAATTCAATTGTTTTTACATACCCGACGGTAAAAATATCCGCCACCCCCATTGTATCATATCCGTATACAAAAAACAATCCCTTACGGAATAAATTCCGCTTGCATTTTGCGGGCGCGTATGATATATTGATGTTAAGTCAAAAGCAATCCTATTTGGGTACAAAAAGCAGAAAAATCAAGGAGACATACGCGCATGGATTTCTTACCGACAAACGCCGGCTGGATAGCCGCGCCCCCCGAATTTGACTCACCGGTTATAATAAAAACCTTCACGGCGGAGGCGGGCGAGCGCGCCGTAATATCCGCGTCCTCTCTCGGCTTCTTTACCCTGCATCTCAACGGACATCGCGTCGGTGACGAGTATTTCACCCCGCTGAACAGTATGCCGCATGAGTTTTCCCGCGAGAAAATAGCCTACCATATCAACGATAAAATGATCTTCCGCGCGTACTGCCATACATACGACCTGACGCCGTATCTTAAAGACGGTGAAAACACCCTCGAGGTCCACCTCGGGAACGGGTGGTACAGACAGCGCGAGCGGCTGTGCGAGCTGCATACCGTATTCGGCAAACAGCTATGCGCAATATTTGAAATTCATATCTTCGGGAAGAGCGGAGAGCGCGTCGTCTGCTCCCGCGGCGGTGAGACCTGCCGCACCTCTCCCCTCACCTACTGTCAGCTGTATATCGGCGAGGTATATGACGGGAGAATTGCCCGCAACGAAAACTATGAATACGGAAAATGCGAGGCTGTGAGCTTCCCGGACACCATTCTTACACAGGCGGACTCTATCCCCGACAGGATAAGCGAGAGAATAAAGCCGACGCTCGTATATACGGATGGCAACAGAAAAATTTACGACGCCGGGAAGAACATCTCCGGCTTTGCAACCGTCATCTGCCGTGAGGCGGACGGCGGGCGCGTGACCGTCCGGCACGCAGAGGAGCTGACAGCCGACAAGCAGAATATAGATCCTACCTCCACCCTCTCCCAAGGTCACTATATACTTACGGGAGGCACAGAGCAGATACAAACCGACGTATTCATAGGCTGCGGGCAGGAATATACCTATACTCCGTCGTTCGTATGGCACGGATTCCGCTATGCGGAGCTTGTCGGAGACGGCGAGATAGAGTACATAAACGTCGTTCATACCGATACACGTCCCCCGTCGTTCTTTGAATCCTCCTCCCCGGAGCTCGACAGAATTTACTCCGCCTATATCCGCACGCAGCTAAACAATATGCACGGCGGCGTCCCGTCCGACTGCCCGCACCGCGAGCGGCTCGGCTATACCGGAGACGGGCAGGTCTGTGCCCCGGCGGCAATGCTTCTCTTCGACCCCTGTGACATGCGCACATTTTACCGCAAGTGGCTCCGCGACATATTCGACTGTCAGGATCCGGTGACCGGGCATATAAACCACACCTCGCCGTTCGGCGGCGGGGGCGGCGGACCCGGGGGCTGGGGCTGTGCGGGAATAACCGTTCCCTATAACTACTATAAACTACTCGGCGATATGTCCATGATGTCCCTCTACTACGACAGAATGAAGCTTTGGATGAAATATCTGGAGCGTCACACCGAAAAGGGGCTCGTAACTCACGGGGAGCCGGGCGGCTGGTGCCTCGGCGACTGGGTCACAACGGAGGGCGCGGTGATACTCCCGCCCGCGCTCGTCAACACCGCCTACATGATAAAATGCTCCCGCATAATGTGCGATGTCGCAAGCCTTACAGGGCACGAAGCCGATATACCCTATTATGAGGGACTCCGCGACACGGCGAGCGCCGCAATGAATCGAGAGTACCTCGCCCCGGACACCGGCAGCTTTGCCGAGGAGGTACAGGGTGCTGACTGCTTCGCACTCTTCGCCGGGCTCGGCGACGGGCGCGTCTATGACAACATCAGAAGAAAATATACCTGTCTCGGAAGATACGACACCGGATTTATAGCTACCGACCTCCTGACAGAGCAACTGTTCGCCGGAGGGGACGCCGACCTCGCCTATGAGCTCCTGACCGCGCACCGCTACGGCTGTTTCGGTCTCATGCTCGACCGCGACGCGACGACCTTCTGGGAATACTGGTCGGATTACGCATCGCACGACCACCCGATGTTCGGTACAGTCGCGCGTCATCTCTTCTCCGGAATACTCGGTATCGGGCAGGAGGACGACTCCGTCGGGTATGAAAAGCCTGTAATCTCGCCGAAGCCCCCGCGAAAGCTCGCAAGAGCGCGCGGCAGAGTCCGCACCGTGCACGGTGACATAACCGTCGGCTACGAAAGAGCGGAAGGCAGAATTGACTTTACGGTAGAGCTCCCCTGCCCCGCGACATTCACTTTCGGCGGCGAGCGGCGAGACCTCCCCGCCGGGCTGACGAAAATGTCCTTTCCCGACACCGTGAGCTTCTGACCTTCCACCGCAAAAGTCGCGCAAATTCATAAAAAAAAGACCCCGCCCGGGCAGAAAAATCACTGCCCGGGCTGGAATTTTATTTGGTTGTAACAAAAATCCGAAATACACTTATATCTCGCACACGACACCGGGAATTATCGGCTTTTCCTGCCCTCCGAATACGAGGATCCCGCCCGTGAGTGCCGTCAGAACCGATACACGCCCCCGGTCGTACCTTACCTCGACCACTCCGTCTCTCATCGGGACCTTCGCCGTGAAGGTCTCGTAGAGCCCCGGGTCCGGCGCCACGGTAAAGGTCTCCGAGCCGAAGGACGTGGGGCGCACCCCTGCGCAGTATCTGC
This sequence comes from uncultured Clostridia bacterium, assembly GCA_937914815.1. Classification (GTDB taxonomy): domain Bacteria; phylum Bacillota; class Clostridia; order Oscillospirales; family CAG-272; genus UBA1740. Next base: position 7,320 of record CALDMI010000037.1, on the reverse strand, counting down.
CGAGGAAGCAGATAGGTCCCGCGCCCCACGCATGGCAGAGCGACTTTCCGTAATCCGAGCCGTACATCGCATAATGCTCTGTTCCCTGCTCGGCGGGGTCATACGCCTCCCAGACGCTCGTCGCCCCGAGCGACAGCATGCCGCCCCAGTAAGATGTGAGCGTCTGCTGTGCGACATCGAGCCGCCCCATTTTGCAGAGCGCCATAAGCTCGTAAAACTCAAAATACGGGGTGGTTATCTTTGTTATATTGTCATTTTCAAGCACCGAGCGGCAGATTTTCTCCGCCCGCTCCCGCGTGCAGAAGTCGTAAATTATAGCAAAGATATTAGCATGGCGCGATATATGATTTCTGTCCGAGTCACAGGAGTCTCTGTACGCCCCCGCCTCCTCGCACCAGAAGTCGCGCTCTATCCTCTCGCGCAGAGCGTCAGCCCGCACGGTGTAGATGTCCGCCATACCGAGCCACCCCGCCATATCCGCCATAGAGCGGTACACCTGGAAGAGAAGTATCTGCTCTGCCGCGACGGCGCCGGTCTTGTCAATGTCAGACCAGTCGACAAATACCCAGTCACCGGGTCTGCCGACCACATACCCGCGCTCATCGAGCCGCGAAATTATAAAGTCGTAAAGGGCTGTCACCTTGTCCCAGAGGAAGCGCAGAAATTCCGTGTCCCCGCTCCGGAAAACGTACTCCGCCGTTCCGATTATAAGGAGCGCGGAATAGTCGTTTATCGTGTTTATATGCTCGTAATACGGCGGCTTTCCGTAGAGGGCTGTTATCGTCCGCTTCGTCGTCTCCCGGTCGGTGAAAAGATAGTCGTTCACCATGTACGACTGGTAAGCGTCCCCCGACCAACACCAGCGGTCGCGCTTTATTCCGTCGAGGAAAAATTCACGCGCGCAGAGGTGGAAGGTGTAGGCGCAGAGGTCGAATATCTTCTTTACCTTCGGGTCGTCGCACCGGAAATCCGCCGCATAATTCAGCGGCAGCATCTCGGTTTTTGCGCACACGCCCCATGCCTTACCGAGGACGGCAACATACCTGAAAGCCCGGGACGCAAGCTCGTGCGAGCCGCGCTCCGACAGCCTTTCATAGACGAGCGAGGAGTGCCCGCCCTCTTTTCCGTAGGAGACAGCCTCCTCATACGACTCGCCGTATGATATAACGACGCCGTCCGCCTCGGTCACGAGGCAGACCCGACCGAAGCTCTCGCGCCCGAAGTCATAGACGGTGAACCTCCCGTCAGCCACGAATTTCACCGGCTTTATCGTCTCCTCGCGGAACGGGAAGCGCGAGAGATCAGCGTCTTTGTCGGTATATGCCGGAAGACATCCGACGCGGCGGCACTCATGCGCCGTTTTTGCTACATCAAAGCCGTCCTGCGTATAGGTCCCCGGGGTGGCATACCACTCCCCGTCGGTAGGTATTATATCCGAGTCCGAGAAGAGCGCCGGGATCCCCTCTGTCGCGAGGGTGACAGCCTCTATTCTGTGCTTTCCCGCCGAAAATTTTACGGGTACCCCCGCCGCGCATCTTGCCCCGTCGAAGAACAGATATCCTGTGCCGCGGATAAAAAAGGTGACCTCGCCGTCCTCTTTGCAGTCTATATCGCGGAAGAAATTCACCCGCGGATACGGTGCCGAGACCGTCCAGAAGCAGGGGTAATCAACCCCGAACTCCTGTCTTCTCGAGTGAAGAAGCATATTCTGGTATATTTCATAATCGCCGGGATACCATATCCATTGAGACATATATTTTCCTCCGGTAAATCGTATTTTCTTAATTCTAACATACCCGCGCGGGGAATGCAATATATAAACCAAATGTAAAAAATGTAATGACGAAAGATTTTTTTGCTTTTCTACTTGAAAAAATATACTTAGTGTAGTAAAATATATGGTACAGTGAAAAAGAAAGGATGAGCGGCGCTTTTATGAGAAACCGACTGAATGAGAATTTCCTCGATTGCTACCTTGCGGTCGATAAGGCTTGCTCCGACAAATTCGGCGTCGGCTCCGGCGGAGTCACCGAGTATATAAACCGGCTGAACAACGCGCGCTTTGCCCCGAACAGGGACGAGGTGCTCCCCCGTCTTGTCAAGTACCGCAATATCCGTAATAAGTTCGCCCATGAGGTCGGCTCAATGCGTAAGTGCGACGACCTCGCGAAAGAGGATGTCAAGTGGCTCCGCAAGTTCTCGAAAGATCTGACGAAGCGGCGCGACCCTCTCTCCGTCTACCTCCGCCGCGCGAGAAGATATGCCCGCCGCCGCCGTGCAAGGAAGGCAATATTCTTCGCAATGCTCATATTGCTGATAATCGCGGCAGTGGTTCTGTATTTTGTTTTAAGATAACACACAGGGGCTGTCGCGCGAAACGGCAGTCCCTTATTGCTTACATCAACGAAATGAAAGCGTAATACATAATGACAGCAAATTATCACACTCACACATACCGCTGTAACCATGCGGACGGAGATGTCGGCGACTATGCCGCCGTGGCGGCTGGGCGCGGGCTCCGCGTCCTCGGATTTTCCGACCACACGCCGTACTTCTACCCCGCAGGAATGCCGGACAACGAGTTTGCCATGCACCCCTCGGAAATAGGCGACTACGTCTCATCCGTCCTGAAGGTGCGGGAGGAGTACCGCGGGAGAATGGAGATAGCCCTCGGCTTTGAGACCGAGTATTTCCCACGCTACTTTGACAGACTGATTGAGGAATATTCAAAATATCCGATTGACTATATCATTCTCGGCGAGCACTATTCCGGCGCACCGACCGATGACGGCGTGTTCGACACCTTTCAGCCGACGGAGGACAAGTCCCGTCTCCTCACATACACTCACCTTGTCGAGGAGGCAATTGACACCGGGCGCTTCAGCTATATTGCACACCCCGATGTCATGCACTATGTCGGCTCCGACACCGGCTTCCGCCGCGGATGCTACCGCCGGATGATCCGCGCGGCAAAGGCGGCGGGGATCCCGCTCGAGTTCAACCTCTTCGGAATGGTCGACGAGAGGCACTATCCCGACCCGATATTCTGGGAGGAGGTCGCATCCGAGGGCTCTGTCGACGTTATCCTCGGCTGTGACGCGCATACGCCCGGCAGGGTCGCAGACCCCGGAGAGGTAGCCCGCGCCGAAAAAATCCTTGCAGGCTACGGCATAACTCCGATAACCCGCCTCACACTTATAAACCCCGTAACAAAAGAAAAAACCTACCCGGAGATGTGACCCCGGAGTACGAAAGCAAAAAACGGAGGAAAGAAAAATGCTCCCGAATCCCATAATCAAAATAGGCTCGCTCTCGGTATACATGTACGGCGTGATGATAGCCGTCGGTATACTCGCCTGCTTCGCCGTCCTCTACGGATATTCAAAGATACTTAAAATATCCCCGAAGCTCACCGACTTCGTCTTTTATAATGCGATAGCCGCGATAGCCGTCGGATTTGGCGCGGCGGCACTCTGGCAGGCGCTCTACAACTATATACAGAACCCCGCCGCCGGCTTCCATGTCGGACAGGGGATAACCTTTATCGGCGGTCTGCTCGGCGGTGCCGGGTGCTTTCTCATCGTCTATTTCGTCGTGTTTTACGCGATACCGAAATCGCGCGAGTACTACTCCCGCGTGCGACTGATAGACATTCTGTCACTCACCCCCTGCTGTATTCTGATAGCCCATGCCTTCGGCAGAATAGGCTGCTTCTTCGCCGGCTGCTGCTACGGCAAGCCGACAGACTCCTTCCTCGGTGTGAAGTTCCCGAACCTCTCGGTTCCCGTCCATCCGACACAGCTCTATGAGGCGGCGTTCCTCTTCATAATGTTCGGCGTCTGCTCTTACCTTCTCTTAAAGAAGCACTATCAGCACAACATGTCGCTCTACCTTGTCTCTTACGGAATATTCCGCTTCCTTATAGAGTATCTGCGCGGGGACCCGCGCGGCTCCTTTATAGGCGTCCTCTCCCCCTCGCAGTTCTGGTCTGTCTTTATGGTAATAGGCGGAGTGGTTCTCTATCTTCTCAGCAAGAAGTTCCTCGCAAAGCGCGAGGCAGAGCTCGCCGCTCTCCCGCCGGAGAAAGAATAATTCTATAGTTTGTAAATATAAGTTAGCATATAAAAGAGTAGCCGTCCCGGATTTTTGTACACGGGCGGCTGCTTTTTATTTTTTGTCGGGTGTCTGTGCGTCGCTCTGCGATAGTCCGACCTCCTCGCGGAAGTCCGCTTTCTTCGTCCGGAACACTAGCCTCGCGAGCGCCTTGCCGTTGAACGGGAGCAACGGATAGAGGTAGCTGTGCGGACCTATCACAGTGGAGTTTGACGCCGCGGCAATGCAGAAGAGCACTATCCCGCCGATAAATCCCGGTAAGCCGAAAAGATAGACGAGCGCGAGAATTATCATACGGAAGAACTTGAACGCATACCCGAGCTCCCTGTTCTGCTGTGCGAAGTTTGCAATGGCGACAAACGCCATGTAGAGTATCACATCCTCGCATATCCAGCCGACATTGACGGCGAAGTCGCCGAGAATGAGAGCCGAGACAACCGAGAGCGAGTTTGAGAGCATGTCCGGCGTGTTCATGGAGGCAATTTTCAGCCCGTCTATTGCTATCTCGGTAAGAAAGAGCTGTAATATCAGCGGTATCGCGCCCGGGCTGTCCGGAATTAAAAAGGACAGTGCCTCCGGCAGTATCTCCGCATTTTCGACGAGGAGGTACCACAGCGGGGTTATAAGCACCGAGAGTATAAGAATAAAGCTCCGCACAAGGCGCAGATATGTGCCGGTCAGCGGCGGGAAATAATAATCGTCTGTCTGTTGGAGATAGTACGGAAGGGATGTCGGGAGTATCATAACCTGCGGCGATGTGTCGCAGATAACAAGAATACTTCCCTCCAGCACCTGCGCCGCGCCGGTGTCCGGTCTCTCGGTCGTCCGTATCTTCGGAAACGGGTTCCACCACCCGGTCCGTATCAGCGATTCGGAGAGGCTCTGTGACCCGAGGGTCAGCGACTTCGGCTTTATCTTCCGGAGCTTCTCCGCCACGATATTCACATAATTCTCATCCGCCACCCCGCGCATGTAACAGAGGACTACATCAGTGCCGGAGGAGCCCCCGATGTTGAAGTGCCGCATTGTGAGCCGCGGGTCGCGGATCCTCCGGCGGAGCAGCGCAGTATTTGTTATGAGCGTCTCGACAAAGCCGTCGTGCGCCCCCTGCATTACCCTGTCGCTGTCCGGCTCCCCGACCGAGCGGGAGGGGTATGTCCTCACATCAAGGAGAACGGCGCGGTCGGGGAATCTGTCGGAAAGTATTCCGCACTGCCCGGACAGTACCCCGTGTATAAATTCCGTCGGGCTTTTGCATATGTCAGCCTCGATATACGGGAGCCTCTTTATAAAGTCCTCTGCCCCGTGGCACTCCTTCTGCCCGCCGAAAAACTGCATTAACTTCTGCATCTCGGCGTCCTTTGCAAACCCGTCGACAAAGAACAGCGTCATCTCACCGCCGAAGCCGAGAATCTGCCGTTCTATAATATCAAAGTTGTCGCTTACCGCTATCTCCTGTCCCACCCGCTCGACGTTGAGAGTGTAATCCTCCGAAAAAATCTTCATACCGCCCTCCCGCACTTTCCGAAAGCCGAAAACCCGTAAAATCATATAACCATAAAGCCATTATATCCGTGCACCCGCTTTTTATTCACGGGGCACACCGCCTGCCACATTATCAAATCAATCTTTGACAACTTTTTATCAGATAATATATTTACAATTGCCGCGGGATATGATATAATATTATCAAATGAATTGTTGACAATTATAAATTTGATAATGCAGGAGGCAAACCGTGAACTTCATAGGTCGCAAGGAAGAACTTTCGGAACTTAATAAAAGATTCGGCTCCGGTCGATTTGAAATGGGCGTCGTATACGGCTCCCGCCGCATCGGAAAAACCTCTCTTCTGAAAAAATTTATTGAGGGAAAGCCATCATTCTATTTTCAGGCAAAGGAATCAAGCGAGCTCGACAACCGGACAGCATTTTCCGCGGAAATCAACAGGCTGCTCGGAGTTCCGTATACATTCATATATCCCACCTACTCCGACGGCTTTGACGCATTACTTAAATATGCCGACGGAAAGCCATTTGTAATCGTAATCGACGAGATCGCATTTATCGCCCAGTCAGACAGAGGCTTTCTATCCGAGCTTCAGTTCAATATCGACCACAAATTCAAGGACGCGGATATCAAGCTAATCCTCTCCGGGAGCACAATATCGTTTATGAAAAACATCCTGAAAAACAAGCGCGGACCGCTTTTTCAGCGTAGCACATTTCAGATGAACATCAGGAAACTACTTTACAGCGATGCACTCGCGTTTCTTGACGGTGCCCCGAAGGATGACAAGGTAAAATACCTCGCTGTATTCGGCGAACATCCCTTCTATCTCGAAATGATAGATAAATCAAAAAGCTTTGACGAGAATATTTCGAGCCTGCTTTTCAGCCGCTTCGGAAACCTTGTCGACGCCCCGGATAAGGTTCTGCCGAGCGCGTCAAAGGACCAGAACACCTACAATACTATTCTGAAAGCAATCGCCCACAGACGGAGAACCAACAAAGAAATTGCCGACTACATCGGAAAAGAGTCGAACTATGTCGCCGCATATCTCCCCCGGCTCATGGATAACGAGATAATCGAAAGGCGCGAGTCATTCAACAGAAACCAGAAGATGAACTACTACGAAATATCCGATAATCTTATCCGTTTCTGGTATCGATTTGTGTTTGACAATAAGGAAGAAATTCTGCTCGACATGGGCACGCTCATATACCGCGAGAGCTACGACGACATCAACCTGTTTGTGTCCACCGCATTTGAAGATGTGGCGATAAGCTATCTGACAGAGAAAAATGTAAAGGGAGAACTCGGGTACGGATACGAGATAATCCGGGGATATAAAGCCGATAATTCAAAACTCGGTCGCTCGGTCGAGCTTGACGGTCTGGCAAGAGGAATCGGAAAGGCGGGTAACCGTCTGCTCATAGTTGAATGTAAGTATCGCGCAAAAAAGCTTTCTCTCGCTGTCCTCGAGCATGTCAGAGAGAGCGCGTCAATCTTCCCCGCGGACTATTACGATATATATCTCTTCTCAAAATCGGGCTTTGCCGACGATATTCTCGCGCTGAATGACCCTCTGGTGCACCTTATCCCGGTTGACGATATGCTATGAATATACGCCGAGAGGTTTTTAATCCGCCTGCCACATTATCAAATCAATCTTTGACAACTTTGAATTTGATAACATAAATACAA
>CALDMI010000036.1 GCA_937914815.1 uncultured Clostridia bacterium | reverse complement strand
GTTGTCATCTCCGCCGCATAGTAGCCGCCGCGCTCCTCATCATATACGAAGCTGTCGCGCTGTCCGCTGAATATACCGAGATAGCCATTTTCAAACGCGTCAACGACCTGCTTATACGGGTTAGAGGTGAGGGCAGATGACGGATACCACTTGCCCAAGGAGTCAATATAGAGATAGGATTTCCATGTGCCGTCCTGTGGGTTGTAAATGTAATAGTTCCGCAGCGTGGATGTCTCGACATACATGTTCTCGCCGTATTTATCATAGCGGATGTCGAAGGCAGTGTTTCCGTCTCTTATAAAGTCTCTCGTGTAGGTGTAGTTCCTGTCGGTGAAGTCAAGCATCTCCTCCCATTCATCGACGGTGAGATTCTTGTCGTCGACCTTCGGGGGCTCCTTTGCATCCGGGAGCACAGGCTCTGCCGGGGCGTAATCCACGGCTACATCTATATTCATGCCGCTCTCCGTATGCGTGTAGGAGAGAGTCAGCAATTTGCCACTGTCTGTAAAGGTAATGTTTACATTTTCAAGGACTGTGCTGTCAGAACCTGCCGTTACGGTCAGACTGTCGGCATGGTAAATTCCGGTCTCCGGGTCGTATTCAAAGCTGTCGCGCATGCCGCAGAACATCGTATATGCCGTGAATACCGCCGAGTATTCAAAGCTCTCTGCCGGCACCTTATACCACACTCCGCCTGTGCATGTGTATGTATAGCTACCGTCGAAGTACATATCCACACCGTCGGCAGATACATATATTATATTGCCGTATCTTGTAACGGATATTTCCATTATGTTCTCGCCGGAGATTACAGCCTGCAGTATTCTGTTGTTTATGTCGGAGAGGTCAAATGCGTTGTCCCATTCGTCGGAGCTGAGACCCGTGTCGATTATCGGGTCATGCCAGCCGGGGAGCGTCACGCTCTCACCGTAGGAGACGTCAATGTGTGTTCTCGTCGCGGTGGAGGAGCCGCTCACAACGTATTCAAGCGATGTAATCCTGTTCCCCGAGTCCGCGGTTATACATACCTCGGTGAGCGTCACGTTCTCCCCGCCGATGGACACAATAACGCTGTCCGCTGTATACTGTCTGCTTTCCGGGTCATACTCAAAATATTCGCGGAGCCCGTAGAAGAAGTCGAAGCTGTACTGTACGGACTGGTATTCGTCCGCGGTGATCTCGGTTCTTACGTACCCCGCATCCGGCAGTGCACCGTCATATGTGTACTTATACCATACCGGATAATCTCCGTTTCCGGTGCCGATGCTGTAATAAACGGTATTCCCGTCAATGCCGACGACGCGGATAATTCTGTCGCAGATAGTCATACTCCACGACGTGCCGGAGGCTGCCCCGGTCCCCACAATCCGGTTGTTGCCGGAAAGGGTAACATTCATGCGACCGAACTGAAGCGCGTCATTCCACTCATCGGCGCTCATTCCGGTATCTACCGGAGGCTGCGGCTCGGTTTTCACCTCCGGGAGCGCGACATCCGCCCCGCCGTACTGCATATCAACGGTAACGCTTACGCTTCCGGAGTTTGTTATGGCATCGTATCTAACATGTGAGACTCTGCCGTCGCTTATCACAACCGTGACATCGGAAAATTCAATATCATATGCCGACGAGGTATCATCGGTCGAAACTATTCTCACGGCACAATACATTCCGTCTCCGGCGGCACTGAAATCGGAAGAATACTCCGAGATAAGGAGGAGCACCGTGGCATAATTGCTGTAGTCGTATGTCCTCTTATTTATGCTGCTCTTTACGTAGCCGTCCTTGTATTCATCATAGGTATAGAGATAATAATTATTTCCGCTCTTCTCGTAGTACTCGATATCATGGCGGAAGTTCCCGGTGTCGGAGCTGTAGATGTCACCGTCGACCGAAATGTCTATCACGCCGGCGATGCTGTCGGTCTCATATTCTCCCGTTACCTTGTAATTGTCGCCGAACTCAAATGCGGCGCGCCACATCTCCTCGTCAATGCCGTCATCCCCGTCGCCGCCGGCTATTGTCGGGAGGTTGGGCATAGCTACATCAGAATAATCAAAATCAAATTCATAAGCCGTAGTATCCTCGTATTCGGGACGCTCATAGTCGTAGCTTATCTTTGTCACTCTCCCGTGGTCGGTTTTCAGGTCGACCTCAACGACTATATTCCGAAGAGTAACAGTCCTGTCCGGCAGTGTGAGCGTGAACTCGTCGCAGACGAAGCCGCCCGCCTTGCTGTTGTATGTAAATTTTTCAGAATGATATGCAAATTCGTCAAAATTTCCTATTGCCAAGTCATATTCCGACTCGGAGATGACATTTTTCTCCCATATCACGCTCCCATCGTTTGAACTAAGGTAGCTGTAATACTCGTAGTACTCGCCGTTCTCTGCGGTATAGTATCTCGCGTTGTAGTCGCCCGAGCCGTCGCCGCTATAGCGATAGCACACGCCGTCGGCGAATATGTAGGTCAGAGAGTCAGCCCATTCGGTGGAATAATACTCCTGTTTTACGCCGTCGACCTCATCATAGCCTTTCAAGCGATAGCGCGATGTGACCTTCACATTTTTCCGACTTATGAGCATGGCGCCGCCCCAGTCAAACGCCCTCACCCCGTCCGGCTCACCGCCGAAGCAGGAGACAAGCCCGACGACCGCGCCGAAAACCAGAGCAAGGCAAAGCACAAGCCCGGTAAGTCTCGCAAATCTTTTCATGTCGTTACCCTTCTTTCGATTGCACTGTGTAGTATTTTTCATTATCTATTAAAGTAATAGATGACCTGTTCCTTGTAATTATACTCAAAAATCGCTTAAAAGTCAATAGAATTTGTGCACATTTTGTTAAACAATCCGTTTTCTGATTCATTTTCCTTGAGTTTTTACACACAAATGATTTTTTTGCCTTCTCTTAGTCATCTATTGCTTTAATAGATGACCTGTTTTTTCGCGTCATTTTGCCACACTAACCTACGCTCGGCGCAATCGTCCTCCCGTCCGTCGAAATTATCACCACCTGCGACGGAATGAACTTCCCGCTCGCGGCGAGGGCACGCCTCGCCGCCGCCTCGAGCCCGCCGCAGCAGGGGACCTCCATGCGCACGACCGTCAGGCTCCTGATATCGTTTTTCGCTATAATCTCGCCGAACTTCTCCGCGTAGTCCACCGGGTCGAGCTTCGGACAGCCGATAAGCGTAACCCGCCCGCGCATGAAATCGCGGTGTAGCGACGCATAGGCATACGCCGTGCAGTCCGCGGCTATGAGAAGATCCGCCCCGTCAAAGAACGGTGCGCCCGCCGGGACAAGCCGTATCTGGCAGGGCCATTGCATAAGCTCCGAGGGGGCGCCCGCCCCTCCGTCGTTCGCCGTCGCCGCACCGTCTGCCGCGCCTTGCGCCGCGGCGCTCTTCCGTGCGCTCTCCTCGTGCATAATTCTTATTCTCTGCCCCGGGCACCCGCCCCCGTGTACGCTTTTCGCCTGTTTTGCGCGGGCTACCGCCTCCTCGTCATATGCCGCCGCCTCACGCACGGTGAAGCTTATTGCCCCGGTCGGGCAGGCGGGGAGACAATCGCCGAAGCCGTCGCAATAGTCGTCTCTTATAAGAGTCGCCACCCCGTCGCGCATCTCTATCGCACCCTCATGGCATGCCGAGGCGCAAGCGCCGCACCCGTTGCACTTTTCCTTGTCTATATTTATTATCTTTCTCTGCATAAGTCCTCCTGCGGCGGACTTCTCCGTAAATTTCCCCGGAATTTTCCCGCCCTTATTGAATTTACACCCCGATTATAGTATAATGAAATCAAAAATACCGTGGTAAATACCACAAAACGGAGATTTTTTATGAAAATCCGCGATATTTCAATATTCGCCTCCCTCGACACCGAGGAGCTCGACACCCTTGAGATCTCCGGCGAGATAAGTGAGCGGAGCTATCGGCGCGGGGAGCGCGTCTTCTCCGCAGGTGACACCCCAACGTCAATCGGCATAGTCCTCTCCGGCGGCGTCCGGATAGAGGCAAACGACATCTGGGGGGACCGCACGGTTATGAGCATTATAGAGCCCGGGCAGGTGTTCGGCGAGTCGTATGCGCTCTGCCATGAGACCCTCGCGGTCGACGCGGTATGCGCCGTCGACTCCGAAATCCTCCACCTGCGCACCTCTGCCCTCTCGCGCTGGGAAACCGGAATAAAGCTGACGCGCGCACTGCTCACCGCCTGTGCAAGAAAGAACCTCCGCCTCTCGGCGCGGATATTCTGCACCTCTCCGAAGACCATACGCGCCCGCGTCCTCACCTATCTTTCCTCCTGTGCCCTTTCTAAGGGCTCGCACACGTTCACTATTCCCTTTGACCGCCAGGAGCTCGCGGATTATCTGAATGTCGACAGGACCGCGCTCTCAAAAGAGCTCGGAAAGCTCGCAAAGGAGGGGAAGCTCAGCTTCCGAAAGAACAGCTTTATTCTGAACGCGTAAAGTTTTGTTTACAAAAATATAAATATAAAAACCGCCACAGGCAGGGGATAAGCCCGGCTGTGGCAGTTTTTTTATACACGGATATGCCCTTATGCCGCGTCGAAAGTGACGCTTATCTCGGCGCCGTCGGCAGCGGAGGACACAATCACAATGTCAAAGCAGAGGAGCTTTCCGTCGTTTCTCGTGTAGTTCGGGAACACGGTACGGAGGCTGTCGCCGGTCTGCCAGAGGTCG
>CALDMI010000035.1 GCA_937914815.1 uncultured Clostridia bacterium | reverse complement strand
CCGCGAGCTCATATCAATAGGCGTCACCGACGCGAAAACCGACAGCCACTGCTACACCTACGGTCACATCCCCGCGAGCGCGGGGTGCGAGGGTGCGCCGGCTATCGCATTCATATCCCATATAGACACAGCGCCGGACTTCTCCGGCGAGGGGGTAAATCCCGTAATCACCGAAAACTATGACGGAGGCGACCTGCCGCTCGGGGACAGCGGAAGAGTTCTCCGCGTCTCGGACTTCCCGGACCTCCCGCGCCTCGCGGGGCGGACGCTCATAACGACGGACGGCACGACCCTCCTCGGCGCGGACGACAAGGCGGGCGTCGCCGAAATTATGACCGCCGCGGAAAAGATAATCAAAGAGGGGCTCCCCCACGGGAAAATCTGCATCTGCTTTACCCCGGACGAGGAGATAGGAGAGGGCACCGACTGCATCGACCTTGAATCCCTCGGCGCCGACTTCGGCTATACGGTTGACGGCGGAGAGGAAGGCGAGATAGCCTTTGAAAACTTCAATGCCGCGTCCGGAAAGGTCGAGTTTACCGGAGTGAACGTTCACCCCGGCTCGGCAAAGGACATAATGGTAAACGCGTCTCTCCTTGCCGCGGAGTTCATATCCATGCTGCCGAAGGACAGAGTACCCGAAAAGACCGAGGGGCGCGAGGGCTTCTTCCACCTCACCCACATGTCGGGCTCCGTCGAGTCGGCAACCCTCGAGTACATCATCCGCGACCACGACAACAAGGTTTTCGCCGACATGTGCGACGAGTTCCGCGCGGCGGGCGAAAAAATGGCGAAAAAGTACGGGCATGACAAGGTAAAGGTCACCGTCCGCGAGCAGTACCGCAACATGATAGAGAAGATAACCCCCTGCATGCACCTTGTCGAGGTGGCAAGGGAGGCAGCCGAGGCTGTCGGAGTTATCCCGTTTATCGAGGCTGTCAGAGGCGGGACAGACGGCGCGCGCCTCTCGTTTATGGGTCTCCCCTGCCCGAACCTCGGCACCGGGGGCTACGCCTTCCACGGTCCGTATGAGCACATAACCGTAGAGGGAATGGATAAGGCGACCGAGATAATCCTCGGAATAGTCGCCGCATATTCAAAGAAAACCCGCTGATAGGGCTTGGCGGACGGCGCATACCGCAGAAATCCCCGGCGCCGCCCGCGACATAAAATAAGCACTTAAAAGGCACTTAAACAAAATAAGCATGTAAAAATAAGCACGAAAGAAGGTATTCTACCTTGAAAAAGCTGAAGCTCAACACCGGATTTATCGATTTCTGGGTGCTCACGGCGCTGCTCTTCATAGCCGGCATAGCCTTTGTCGCCGCCCCTGTCGGCGCGCTCAACGTCCTGCTCCGGATACTCGGTATCGTGACGCTCGTCTATGTGATAGCCGACATCGTGATAATCTCCCTTGCCGCACCGGTACACGGCGCGGTGTTCACCGCCACGATAATGGCGTACATCTTCACCGGCGTCTGCGCCCTTGTCCTTGCGATAGCCCCGGCGGACGCATTCCGTTTCCTTACCCTCATCGCCGGAATTTATCTTGTGGTCGACGGCTTTATAGGAATTTACGGAATAGCCGTCAGACGCATCGTCACCCCGGGATATTCCTTCGCCCTGACTCTCGTATGCAGAATAGCGCTCACGGTGTTCGGAATATGGCTGATAGTCTCCCCCTCGGGAGTACAGCGCACGACCGCAATCCTCCTCGGCGTCGCGCTTCTCTTCACCGCCGTCAGCCGCGCGGTGCGCGCCGTTGTCTCCGGACAGCTCCGGAGCGGGTTTGAATACCCGTTCTCAAATCACAAAAAGGCGGACGATACCTATATCGAGGGCGAGTTCACCGATGTGAGCGACGATAAATCCGAGGGCGACGGCACGGACAACAACCCGGGCAGCACGGACGGAACCGACAGCGGCGACGGACAGTAAAGTAAGGCGCAACCGCAAAACAAAGCGCGACCGCAAAGCAAATCCGAAAAAAGACGCCCCGCCCGCAAAATCCCCCGGCACAGAAAAAACGCCGGAGGGCAGGCAGAAAAAGCAGGTGGAAAAAGCCGAAAGTATAAATGAACGGGCGCCCGGTCATATCGACCGGACGCCACACTTTTGCTCTGATTTGTAAATAATTATTTACATAATATTGGTAATATTGTTTATTGCCAGGTACTCATAGAACTGCTGACCGTGGTTCTGCTCCTCTTTCTGAATAGCCCCGAGCACATCGCGGAGCGCGGGCTGTACGCTCTCGAACACCGTCGTGTCATAGAGAGCGGACACATGCTTTTCCATCGCTATCGCGTCCTGACAGAGATAGGCGTCCGTGCGCTTTTCCGCCTCCGTGCAAGTCGACTGTGCCACCGTGAGCTTCTGGCTCTCGGCGCTCGGCGCCGGCTTTGCCGTGACATTCTCCCCGGCGAGCACGCGCTCGACCGTTGTGAGGTGCCCCTCCTCGGCTGACTTTACCGAGGAGAACAGAGCGCGGAGCGCGGGGTCACACGCCTGTGCCTCGTATTTCCCGTACTTCTCGACACAGAGTTTTTCCTGTGTGCGAAGATCTGACAATAGTTCTCTTTCCTTGACCGTGAGATTCATAAAACAAAGGCTCCTTTCGGTTTTTTCTTCCATGATTTTTAACCGACAGGAGCCGTTTTATTCGTTTTTACCGCGTCAAAAAGCCGCAAAATATACAATTTCTGCCGCTCTGTTAATTTTTTTGATAACTTTTGCATTTACTATTTATTTTTGCGCGCAGATGTGATACAATGTATCCGTAATAATATTCACGCGCGACGGCGGCGGGTCTTTCGGGGACCTGCGCGATGTCCCGGCGCGATGCAACGCTATGTCTCAAAGAGAGCCCTACCCCGGCTCCCACAAACTTACGAAAGGAAACAAAATGTCAAAGAAAAATTCTGCCGACGCGTACAAGGACCCCGAGCGCCTCAATAAGGTGGGCGGGCAGGCTGTACTCGAGGGCGTTATGATGAAGGCGGGGGCGCACACCGTCACCACCTGCAGAAAACCGGACGGAACGCTGACGGTCTACGACGACTCGTTTGTCTCTGTCAGAAAGCGCAACAAATTCCTGAATCTCCCGATAATCCGCGGGGTCGTTAACTTTATCGAGATGATGAAGCTCTCGTTCTCCACAATGGCAAACTCCGCCGACGCCCTCGGGCTCGACGAAGAGGAGGAAGAGGGAAAATTTGAAAAGTGGCTCAAAAAGCACATGGGAATAGGGCTCACCGACCTTGTAATGCTCCTCGGAACCCTGCTCGGAATTGCCCTCGCGGTGACGCTTTTCATATTCCTCCCGACGCTCCTCTCCGACCTTCTGAACAAGGTCGTGACGCTCGGCGCGTGGCGCGCGGTCGTCGAGGGAGTCGTCAAGGTCATAATCTTTCTTCTCTACTTATGGCTTGTCTCGCTTATCCCGGACATAAAGCGCACCTTCATGTACCACGGCGCGGAGCACAAATCCATCGCCTGCTTTGAGTCCGGCGAGGAGCTGACCCCTGAAAATGCAAAGAAGCATACCCGCTTTCACCCTCGCTGCGGCACGAGCTTCATGTTCTTTATGATCCTCGTCGGCATAATAGCCGGGCTCTTTATCCGGCTTATATTCCCGGGGCTCAACACCTTTGCCTACACCGGAATACGCCTCCTTATTCTCCCGCTCGTCGTCGGGATAGGATATGAGATAATCATGTACGCCGGAAAGCATATAAACCCGTTCACAAAGGCACTCTCCACTCCCGGTCTCTGGGTGCAGAGGCTCACGACGAAGGAGCCGGACGAAAAAATGCTCGAGTGTGCCATAGTTTCGATAAAGTGCGCCCTGCGCGACGACTTCCCGGAGTTCCGCGAGTTCTGGCAGAACCGCGGGTGGGAAAAGCGCGAGGAAAAGAACCCCTATCTTCTCTCCGCAATGACCGCGGAGGAGCGGCTGACGCTCAGCGAAGCTGGCGCAGACGAGTTAGCCCTACGGCGCGAGACGCTCACGGACGAGCTGATAACCTTCAACCGCGCCGCGGGCGCGTCCTCCTCCGCCCTCGCGGACTTCATAATGAAAGAGCGCGTCCGCCGTCTTGAGCACGGAGAGCCGCTCACCGGAGCGGAAAATCCCGACGGAGAGGAGACCCTCACCAATGTACTTCTCACCGAGTATGAAACGAACCGTGCGCTCGCCGCGGAGGACAAAAAGCTCATGAAGCTGATGTCCGAGACCGACGCAAAGGGCGCGGAGGCGCAGATAGAAAAGGCGAATGAGAAAATCGCCTCCTTAAAGCTCACCCTCGCTGTGGCAAAGCGCACGCGCGCAGACCTCACGGCGAAAGTCCCGGAGGGGGCAGACGGCGCGGAGGATCCCGCGACGGAGTTATGCCGCAGGGTCGACGCCGACCGCGCGCGTGTCGACGAGGTGACATCGGAGGTCTCCGCCCTCACCGAAAAGATAAATTCGCTTATCGCAGCCTATAATTCCCGCCGCAGAGAGAGCGCGACAGCGCCGGATGCCACAGGAAATACGGAAACCGCCGTAAACGGCACCGTAACCGAAAATGCGGAGTACTCCGCAGACGCGGAAAGTGCAAAAACTGCGGAAGCGGACGAAATCCCCGCAACGGACACCTCCGCCACCGCCGGAGAAGACAACGGGAGCGCGGAAAATTGACGGTACGCGAGCTTACCGGGCTGCTCTCCGCGGCGGGAGTGCCGGACGCCGGATATGACGCGCGCGAGCTCTTCCGCGTGTTCGGCGGAGCGCGCGAATACGAGCTTTTTCTCCCGGATACCTCATCCGACTCTCCGGAGCTCCTCTCCGCGGCAGATCGCAGGTGCCGGCGCGAGCCTCTCGCATATATTTTAGGCGAGTGCGGGTTTTACCGCGAGACCTATAAGGTCACCCCGGCGTGCCTCATACCGAGGCAGGAGACCGAGCTGCTTGTCGATTACGGAGTGAAAAATCTACCCCGCGGTGCGCGCTTTCTCGACCTCTGCACCGGGAGCGGCTGTATCGCCCTCTCAATCTTAAAAAACCGACCCGATACGGCGGCTGTGGCGCTCGATATTTCCGCCGCCGCTCTCAATGTGGCAATGGAGAACGCCGACCGCCTCGCACTCACCGACCGGGTGGAATTTGTCCTCTCGGACCTCAGGCTCTACGAGCCGTGTGAGCGTTTCTCCGCGATATTCTCAAACCCACCGTATGTAAGAGCCGATGTCTACCCGGACCTCTCGGACGAAGTGCATACGGAGCCGCGGCTCGCCCTCGTTGGCGACGACCCGGACGGAGCGGGGCTATACCGCAGAATAATCTCAAAATACAAAAAAAATCTCTCCCCCGGCGGATTTTTCGCCCTTGAAATCGGATACGACCAGGCGGACGCGCTGATGTGCGCCGCGCGGGATAATCACATGCGCGCGGAAATACTCCCCGACCTCTCGGGACTGCCCCGGCTCGCCGTTCTCCGGGAAGAGAAAATCCTGTAACGATAAATCCGGTAACGATGTAACAGCGAAAAGCCGTTTTCCGTATACTCACATTAGGTGAGGTGCGATATGAAAAAACGGATAGCGGTGATATTCGGCGGCGAGGGATGCGAGCACGATGTGTCCTGTGCCTCCGCGGCTGAAGTGATAAAAAATCTTGACTCTTCTCTTTTTCTGCCGGTCCCCGTCGGGATAAGTCGCGGCGGCGACTGGTACATATACGGCGGCGACACCGCGAATATCGGCTCCGCCCGCTGGGCGGGTGACGGCACGGCGCTGACCTCCGCATTTCCCGTGCGGCGCGGCGGTCTCTCCGGGTTCCTTACCCCGCGCGGAATAAGAAAAGCCGACGCGGCGCTCCCCGTCCTGCACGGAGACCTCGGAGAGGACGGGACCGTGCAGGGGGCGCTCCGCTGTGCGGGGATACCCACCGTCGGGTGCGGCGTTCTCGGCGGCGCGCTCTGCTGTGACAAGATAACGGTAAAGCGGATTGCCGACGCTATGGGCATACCCACCCTGCCGTGGTTTTCCGTGACGGACGGAGAATGTCGGAACGATACAATTCTCCGCGCCGCGGACGATATCGGATATCCCCTTATCGTAAAGCCCTCCGGGCTCGGGAGCTCGGTCGGGATAGCGACGGCGAAGGACGCCGCAACCCTCCTCACGGCAATCCCCGCGGCGCGCCGCGCCGACAGGCTCGGGCGCGTGCTTATAGAGAAATATCTCGGGGGTGCAAGAGAGCTTGAATGTGCCGTCCTCGAGGACGGGGAGGTGCGCCGTATACTCCCTCCCGGCGAGGTAATCTGCCGGGGCGTGTATACTTATTCCGAAAAATACGGAGAGGACAGCCGCGCCGGAACGGTGCTGCACGCCGACATTCCGCCAAAGCTTGCCCGGCGTATACGCGATATGACGGACGCCCTCTTCTCCGCCCTTGCAATAAGAGATCTCTGCCGGGCGGACTATCTGCTCTCGCCCGACGGCGACGTATACCTGAACGAGATAAACACCTTTCCCGGCATGACGGAAAAGAGCCTCTACCCCGGTATGTGCCGTGAAAGCGGCATATCCTTTACGGCTCTTTTGACCATCCTCATAAATTCGGCGCTCCGCCGGGGGAACACATGATGAGCGGCGTGTTCGACAGCGGGATAGGCGGCATGTCGGTAATATTCGAGCTCCGCAAATTCCGCCCGCGCGCCGACCTTATCTACTACGCCGACAAAAAGAACTGTCCCTACGGCACGAAGAGCCGGCAGGAGATAATCCGACTTGTCCGTGCGGATATCAAGAAACTCCGCGAAGCGGGAGCGACCCACGCGCTGATAGCCTGCTGTACGGCGAGCACGGTCTACTGCTCGCTCACCCCGGCGGAGCGAAAATTTCTGACCCCGATACTCGCCCCGACGGCAGACGCGGCAGCAGCCGTAACGGAAAACGGGAAAATCGGCATCGTCTGCACCGACGCGACCGCGAGGAGCGGCGAGTTTGAGAGGCAGATAAAGCGTACACGCCCCGGGGCTACGGTCTATACCCTGCCCCTGCAGTCCCTTGTCTCGGAAGTTGAGAAAATGGGGCTCGGGCGCTCCGAGCTGCTCTGCGACAGTGCGCCGCGCCCGCGCAAAAAGAGCGACCCGCTTTATAAGGAGCTCGCCCGCATGTGCGCGCCGCTCCTGCATACCGATATAGACACGCTCGTTCTCGGCTGTACGCACTTCCCGCACCTTACGGGGACCTTCTCCGAGATATTCCGCGGCGTGCGGATAGTGTCCTGCGCCCGCGTCGGTGCAGAGCTGCTCGCAGTCGTTACAGACCCGCGCGGCAGCGGGATTACACGGATAATAGAATAGGCGAAAAGAACCGGCATAACCCGGGACAACATAAAAACGAAAAATACGCGGGGGCACCCCGCCGAAAGGAAGAACAAAATGGGAAAATACAGACGCGGAAGAATAAACGACGCGGTGGCGGAGGAGCTCGCGATAGCGCTCCGCGAGGTGCGAGAGCCGAAGGTAGCGGATAACTTTGTAAGTATTACCCGCGCCGAGGTCGCGCCCGACCTCAAATATGCCGGAGTGTACTTCTCCTGCATAGGCGACCCGAAAGAGGCTCTCGAGGGTCTCAGAAAGTGCACCGGCATGCTCCGCCACCACCTCGCCGTAACGCTTAACCTCAGAATAACCCCCGAGCTGAACTTCATAAAGGATAATTCGATAGAGCACGGCGCGAGAATAGCCGAGCTCTTAACCGAAATCCACCGTGAGGAAGAAGCGCGCGCAGACAAGAAAGACGATAAATAAAAATAAAAAATAAAACGCAAACGAAAGAAGGACAAGCCCAATGAAAAAGGTCACAAAAGCCATTATCCCCGCCGCCGGTCTCGGCACCCGCATGCTCCCCATATCCCACGCGGTCTGCAAGGAGATGCTCCCGATAGTGGACCTCCCCGCAGTGTATCACCTCGTAAAGGAGGCGGCTGACAGCGGGATAACCGACATTCTTATTATCACAAACCGCGATAAGGAGGCAATGGAGGACTTCTTCGACCTCTCGGTCGAATACGGTGATGCCCTCGCCGCAAAGGGAAAGACAAAAGAGCTCGAGAAGCTTCACGAGATTGCAAATCTCGCGAATGTCTACTTCCTCCGTCAGAAAGAGACAAAGGGTCTCGGACACGCTGTCGGAAGAGCGAGAAAATTCGTCGGGGACGAGCCGTTTGCCGTCCTCTACGGCGACGATGTCATCTTCTCAAAGACCCCTGTCGTAAAACAGATGATAGATGTATATGAGAAGTACGGAAAGCCGGTAGTCGGCGTAAAGCCCGTGCCGATGGAGTGGGTGCGTAAGTACTCCTCCCTGAAGGTTGAACCCCTCCCCGGAGAGACGAATGTCTACTCCTGCACTGATATGATAGAAAAGCCCGCACCGGGCAAGGAATTTTCTAACCTCTCGATACTCGGGCGCGTGCTTCTCACCCCCGATGTATTCGATATAATAGACAACCTTGAGCCCGGCGCCGGCGGAGAGTATCAGCTCACCGACGCTATGAAGAAGCTCAGCAACGATGGCGGCGTCTCGGCACTTGAATTTGAGGGCGACAGATACGACATGGGCTCAAAGGTCGGATTTCTGAAGGCTAACGTCGTCCGCGGGCTCGAGCACCCGGAGACGCGCGACGACTTCCGCGAGGTGCGCGGCTCCAAGGCCGAGGCCGAGGACGTC